>CP128433.1:4552500-4852500 GCA_032615215.1 Microbulbifer sp. MKSA007
TGACACATTTATTTCATCGCGCTACTCTTCCAGCAATTTTGACAATGACTCAGATGGACTTCTCGCAGATGGCAGTGATAGCACCTATGGAACGCTTTACTCACTGATTAAATTTGATCTCTCCAATTTATCTCACTGCTCGACGATAAATTCAGTTGAAATCGAATTTAATATCACCAACCGGTCCAGTAATAGTTACGGTATTTACTTGGCTGAATCCAACTGGAGTGAGGAATCAGCCACCTGGGATTCTGTCGGTGGATCAACGGTGCTTTCACAGTTGTTCGCCAGCTTTACCCCGTCGTCTACTGGTACCCAAGTGGTGAACTTGAGTTCATCAGGTCTTCTGGATAGTTGGCTGAACAATGAAAATACTGGCTTGGTCATTGCCTCACTGAGTGGCAGTGATGGGGTAGATATCTCTTCACAAGAAACCGGTATTGCCCCAGCCCTCAGGGTAACCGCCGATTGCAGCGATTCTATTAGTGAAGAGGTATCTCAAGTTGCTTCAGACGATGTGTTTATTTCATCCAGAAAAGAGGATGATAATTTCGATGGTGATAGCGATGGACTCCTCGCCGACGGCAGCGATCTAACCTATGGAACTCTCTATAGCCTCATTCGCTTTGACTTATCAGATTTAAGCTGTCGCCAGTATATTGATGCGACACTCGAATTGAATGTAACCAATACTTCCAGCAATAGCTACGGCATTTACATGGCAACACAAAGTTGGCGGGAAGAGTCGGCCACTTGGGATTCTGTCGGAGGTAGTTCTATTCTCGGACTTCAAGTGGGCAGCTTTATCCCCTCCTCTACCGGCCGACATCTCATTGACCTGGGAGCCTCAGGAATCGTCGACAGCTGGTTAAACGATAATAATAACGGCCTGGTCATCGCATCGGAACGGGGCATTAACGGTCTGGATTTAAGCTCCAAAGAGAGCGGGCAGAGCCCTCTTCTTACCTTACAGACACTCTGCAATTAATTGCCTTCAGGGCTCTCTGTCCGGAGAGCCTTATTTATCCCGTTCTGTGTATCTTATTTCTCCAACAGTGGTTTAGATTTACAATCCAAATTTTTTGGCACGAACTTCTTCAAAATATAAAAATATCAACGTCGCCCTACCCCAAAACCATAATTCCTTTAAATAAAAGAACCAGTAATTAAGTTTACCAATCTACCTTATTAATTCCTTTTAAACCTGACGCTATAAAATTTATATACTATTAACCCCATATCCAAGACTACGCTTCAGCCAAAGGGCAAAAGAAATCAGCGGTAAGGAATAGAGTCAGGTATTTCATCATCAAATAAATAATGAGCCAAAGGATGTACCAACGATCGTACGGAGATACTGTAAATGTTAATGAAATATAATCGTAGTTATGTCGCTTTATTAATCTCAATATTTATAGTCGCGCCATTTAGTGTCGCAGATACCCATGAGGAAGTCGTCACTGATCCAGTAATTCTTGAGGGTGCAGTAGAAGGACAGCCAAAGTCCAATCGGTTTTGGTGGCCTGATCAGCTGGATCTGCGTCCCCTCAGGCAGCACTCTCCAAGATCCAATCCAATGGGTGACAGCTTTGATTACGCTGCCGAATTCCAAACCCTGGATCTTAAAGCGGTAAAACAGGACATCGAAACTCAGCTCAAAACTTCACAGGACTGGTGGCCCGCAGACTACGGTCATTACGGCCCATTTATGATCCGAATGGCCTGGCACAGCGCTGGCACCTACCGGATCGGTGATGGTCGTGGTGGTGCCCGTGGCGGCCAACAGCGTTTCGATCCCCTCAACAGCTGGCCTGATAATGCCAACCTGGATAAAGCCCGCCGTCTACTCTGGCCCATCAAACAAAAATATGGGCGCAAATTGTCCTGGGCTGATCTTATGGTGCTAACCGGCAATGTAGCCCTGGAGTCCATGGGATTCCCCACTTACGGATTTGCCGGGGGGCGACAGGATGACTGGGAGCCCGACCTGGTTTATTGGGGGCCCGAAACCAAGATGCTCGCAGATGAGCGTTACACCGGCAACCGAGAGTTGGACAAGCCCCTGGGCGCTGTGCAAATGGGGCTTATTTATGTCAACCCGGAGGGCCCCAATGGCAATCCCGATCCGGTGGCTGCCGCCACAGATATCCGCGAAACCTTTGCCCGCATGGCGATGAATGACGAAGAGACAGTAGCCTTGATTGCTGGAGGGCATACTTTTGGTAAGGCTCACGGTGCAGTGAAAGCTGATTGCCTCGGCCCAGAGCCCGCCGCCGCCCCAATTGAGCAACAGGGGCTTGGCTGGAAAAATAAGTGTGGGAAAGGTAATGCCGACGACACAATGACATCCGGCCTGGAAGGGGCCTGGTCTGCCGCCCCGATCAATTGGAGCCAGCAGTATCTGGACAACCTTTTTAAATTCAATTGGGTCAAAACAAAAAGTCCAGCTGGTGCCGTTCAGTGGATACCCGATGATCAGAGCGCGGCAAATCTGGTGCCCGATGCATTCGACAAGAACAAGCGCCATGCCCCCATCATGTTTACCACGGATTTATCCCTTAAGTTCGATCCCAGCTACAAAGAAATTGCCAAGCGGTTTCAGGAAAATCCGGAAGAATTTCAACGCGCCTTTGCCAAAGCCTGGTTCAAGCTGACTCATCGGGATATGGGCCCTCGCGCGCGCTATTTGGGAGCGGAGGTGCCCGAAGAAGATTTAATTTGGCAAGACCCTATCCCCAAAGTTGATCACTCTCTGATTGACAGCCGGGATATAAATTCTCTCAAAGCAAAAATACTGGCGGCAGGCATTAGCGTTCCCGATCTGGTGAGGACTGCCTGGGCCTCTGCTTCTACCTTCCGTGGTTCAGATTTTCGCGGTGGCGCCAATGGTGGCCGTCTTCGCCTGGAACCCCAAAAGGACTGGTCGGTAAACGATCCCACTGAACTATCACAAGTCCTGGCATCGCTGGAAAAAGTCCAGCAGGAATTTAACAGCTCCCAATCCGGGGGCAAAAAAATCTCAATGGCAGATATCATTGTACTTGGGGGCGCAGCAGCCATTGAAAAAGCTGCAGAGCAGGGCGGGCATAAAATTCAGGTCCCCTTCAAGCCTGGACGCACCGATGCTTCCCAGGAACAAACAGATGTTAATTCTTTTGCGGTACTACAACCTCTGGCCGATGGCTTCCGCAACTACTTTGGCGATGGTTATGGGAGAACCCCTACAGAGTTATTAGTTGATAAAGCCAGCCTGTTAACCCTGAGTGTGCCTGAAATGACTGTTCTGGTTGGTGGAATGCGCGCACTTAATGCAAATACCGACTCCTCACAGAATGGTGTACTTACTCAGCGCCCCGGCACACTGACGAATGATTTCTTTGTGAACCTGCTCGATATGTCTACTGTCTGGTCCAAGTCGGCAAAATCAGAGGGTATCTATGAAGGAAAAGATCGCAAAAGTGGCCAGGCAAAGTGGACAGCCACACCTGTAGATCTGATTTTTGGTTCAAACTCTGAATTAAGGGCAGTCGCAGAGGTTTATGCTTCCAGTGATGGCGCTGACAAGTTTGTAAATGATTTTGTGCAGGCCTGGACCAAGGTAATGAATTTGGATCGGGTTGATCAGCCTCAGTCTTAAGAATCATATACCTCAATAAAGAAAAAACCGAGGCTAGCCTCGGTTTTTTCTTCTGGGAGATTATTTAAGTTTTAATCCTGCCCCTTTAAATGCCGATCAAAAAATCGCTTGATCATGCTGTATTGGTGGATGCGAGTCTGCTTACCGCGCAAGCTATGCTTCTTGCCTGGATAAGTCATCAGCTCAAATTGTTGGCCGTTGTCCTGCATCTGTTTTATGAGTTTAGTGGTATTGGTAAACAACACATTGTCATCCGCCATGCCATGATAAATCAGCAGATCACCTTGTAAGCCCTTCGCATAGGGAAACACAGAAGATGCCTCATAGGCATCCATATCCTTGGTTGGATTGCCCATATAACGCTCAGTGTAATGGGTATCATACAGCGTCCAGTCCGTAACCGGCGCACCCGATACCCCCGCCTTAAAGTAGTCTCCGGCTTTGAACATACTCATCAGTGCCATGTAACCACCGTAGCTGTGACCGAAGATACCTACTTTATTTTTATCAACGTAAGGCAAGGTACGCAGGAATTCAACGCCGGTAATTTGATCTTCCACTTCAGGAGATCCCATATTCTTAAAGATAGGATTCTCAAAAGTGGTACCGCGGTTTGCTGAACCACGATTATCTAGGGAAAAAACAATATAACCCTGTTGGGCCATATACTGGTTGAATAGCTTATCCCAGCTATTGGTAACCACCTGAGCGTGTGGACCACCATAGACAAACACCATTACCGGGTAACTTTTCTTCGCATCAAAATTAGCAGGTTTGTACAAGCGGTAGAAAAGCTCCTGGCCATGGGGCGCCTCAATACTGCCAAATTCCGGAGTGATCCATTGATCTTTATAAGGATAGAGAGGGTGAACACGATTTACAGCGTTCTGCTCAAGCCAGGTGATTCTGGCCCCTGAGCTGCTGTGCAGGCTCACTTGAGGCGGCGTGGTAACGCTGGAAAATTTATCAATATATCCAGAGGCATCCTCAGAAAATTCGATAGAGTGCATACCACTACGCTGTGAAATTCTCTTAATGTCGCTCTCCCCTTGCAGGGAGACTGCATAGAGATGCCTCTCGATTGGAGTATCTTTTCGTGCGGTAAAATACAGACGGTTAGCCTGCTCATCAACAGCCTCTAACTCGTCAACCACCCAATCTCCCTTAGTCAATTGTGCCTGTAATCTGCCGCCAAAATCATATTTATACAGGTGTTTGAAGCCATCCCTCTCCGATGACCAAATAAAAGCATCGCTATCTTCCAAAAAGTGGAGATCATGGCTCAGGTTAACCCAGGTATTGCTGGACTCGGTAAGGAGCGTTCGGGTTTTTCCCGTATTGAGATTGTAAGCACGAAGCTCTAACTTTTGCTGGTCTCGAGATTGCCACTGGAAAGTTAGCAGGTGATCACGGGCCCATTTTACTCGGGGAATATAAATATCCTGATTATCTCCCAGGTTGACCCAACGGATATCCCCCGAATCAATATCTATAAGGCCAAGTCGGATTTTTGCGTTCGCACGCCCAGCAGCGGGGTAACGTTGCTGTATCATTTCGATACGATCCGCATAGATTTCGCTACGGGTTACCTGATCAACTGGCGACTCATCAACTTGCAGGAAAGCAATATGCCGATCATCAGGAGACCACCAATAACCGGTCATCCGGTCCATTTCCTCCTGGGCAACAAACTCAGCCATTCCATTTTTAATATGATCTTTGCCGTCGCTGGTTAGCTGCTTTTCCCTACCGGTTTTCAGATCGACAATATAGATATTTTGGTCGCGAATAAACGAAACAAAGTGCCCCTCGGGAGAAACCTTTACATCGGTTTCAAAGGTTTCCGTTTCAGTCAGTCGACGCGAAGAACGGTCCTTGAGATCGTAATAGTAAATATCGCCGGCCAAAGGGAACAACAGAGACCGACCATCCTCTGACCAGCTGTACTCCATTATTCCACTACCATAAATTCGCTGGCGCTCCCGTCTTGCCTTTTCCTCATCCGAAAGAGTTTCACTACCGCTGTGCAGACTATCGGAATTGACCAAAATTCGGGACTGACCGTCTTTCAGGTTGTACTCCCAAAGATCGTAACGGTTGTAATCTTCAACTCTACCTTTGAGGAAAGTTACGCGCTGCCCATCAGGTGAATATTCCAGCGCTCGGGGAGCGGTACCACTCAGAGCCGGGTCGGAGAATAACCGTTCAATGCTGAGTGACTCTGCAGAACATATTCCTGCAAAAGTACATCCAAGTAATGCAAGCAGTGCTTGTTTCATAGGAAAACTCTTTATATTAAGTATTGTTGGCAATTCACGTACCACCTTGCTAGCAGGGGTATTATTTAGAAAATTCTGATTAATTCCATGTTATCTCCGGCATCCTTAGGAGCCGGCCTAAATGGCATCCAGGTAAGCCATAGCTTCTCTTTGGGACTTGTTCTGATCACCAGAAGTATCTCAAATTTATCGGAAACCCTCTAAAAAATGCAGCTATATTGTGGATAGAGCAAACCGGTGAAGGATTCTACAACGGAACCTTCCGGGACATGCAGTACCTTACAGTTTTGGGTTTGCGCACAAACAATCCTGCTGCAATAGCCCCCTTTACAAATGTTTACTCTGCTTAACCAACATTTGTGGTTAGCTAATGTCGGACTAAAGCTTTTATCAAAATACGGGGTAACAATAATGAAGGTTCATCTCTTTGCATCTGCAGCTGTGATTTTGATCGCTGCTGGCTGTAGCTCTACACCAGAGATCCCCACCACTGAATCGTTTGTCACTGACATCACCGAACTGGGCCATCGTCGCTTTACCTACAAGGCAACCATTGGGGCCGGCCCCAAGGGCCAAGGCGGTAAGCGTGGTGGTCCGGGTGGTGGAGGTCCAGGTGGTGGTGGTCCCGGCGGCGGTGGTAAGGGTAGTGGTGGCCCAGGAGGTGGCGGTCCCGGCGGCGCCAATTCTGGAGATGTGAAGAAAGTTGCCCGGCAGAGAATGGAACTCTTGCTAGCCGAAAGTGGCTTCTGTCCCAATGGCTGGTTCCTGATCGAACAAACTTTTGACCAGAACAGAGCTGAAATTATTGGCGAGTGTCGGGCGGTTGCACGATAAGCTTACGCCTCTCACTTTGGCTCTATGTATTCTGCTCGTATTGCTTTATACATAGCAAGCGCGAAACCCTTTACCCAAACAGCCCCTCAACTGAGGGGCTAACTTCACTAGTCCGTAATTTATCCAGCCTAATATATATGTCTGCTCAACAATGAGTCTGCATGGAACCTTAAGTGCTCCTCAATAAATGAAGCGATGAAATAGTAACTGTGATCGTAACCTGCATGGTGCTCTATCCGAAGAGGATAATCACTGGCTTCAGCAGCTGTTTGCAGGGAATGTGGTCTCAACTGTTCCTCAAGAAACTCATCCTGTTCCCCCTGAGAAACCAAAATCGGAGTTTTCTCTACAGCGCGCCCCATTAGCACTGTTGCGTCATATGGTTCCCAGCTCTTGGGATCAGCTCCCAAGTAAGTTCCCAGCGCCTTTTCTCCCCAAGGACAAGCAATAGGATTGCAAATTGGACTAAAAGCAGAAATTGATTGATATCGCTTGGGGTTTCGCAGGCCGATTACCAGGGCACCATGGCCGCCCATGGAGTGCCCGCAAATCCCGCGTCGACCATTGGTGGGGAAATGAAGTTCTACAAGGCTTGGAAGTTCATCCACGACATAGTCATACATTTGATAATGCTGTTTCCAGGGTTCTTGGGTCGCGTTCACATAAAAACCAGCCCCCTGCCCCAGATCATAACCCGGGTCATCCGCCACATCGTCTCCTCTGGGGCTGGTATCGGGTATCACTAAGATAATCCCTAACTCTGCAGCGACTCTCTGAGCACCAGCCTTTTGACTGAAGTTTTCATCCGTGCACGTCAAGCCCGAAAGCCAATAAACAACAGGATATTTCCTCTGTGTATTCCCCTCTGCATCCTGTGGTAAAAAAATGGAGAAGACCATAGAACAGTTGAGCGTGCTGGATTTATGTCGGTAACGCTGCTGAAAACCGTCAAAAGATTTAGTACTGCTAACCAATTCAATCGACATTTTAAGTGGTCCTATCAAGCCTGCTGGAAATGAATAACACTGCGAATACTTTTACCTTCATGCATTAAATCGAAGGCATCATTTATTTGCTCAAGGGGCATTGAGTGAGTAATAAAGTCATTCAATTTAAATTCTCCAGCCAGGTAACGCTCTACGAAAGAAGGCAATTCAGAGCGCCCCTTTACACCGCCGAATGCTGATCCCTTCCAAACCCGCCCTGTAACCAACTGGAATGGGCGGGTACTGATTTCCTGTCCGGCACCTGCCACTCCAATAATAATGGATTCCCCCATCCTTTGTGGCAAGACTCCAAGGCAGCTCTCATCAGGTTAACATTGCCCACACACTCAAAAGAATAATCCACTCCGCCATCGGTAAGCTCTACGATAACCTCTTGAATAGGCTTATCGTAAGCCTTGGGGTTAATACACTCAGTGGCTCCCAACTTCTTCGCCAGCGCAAATTTGTCCTCATTAATATCGACACCAATAATTCGTGAGGCGCCAGCCATCTTGGCTCCGATCACTGCGGATAAACCAATTCCGCCCAAACCAAAAATTGCCACACAGGAGCCCGGCTCAACCTTGGCGGTATTGGTAACGGCTCCCATTCCCGTAGTAACACCACAACCCAGCAGACAAACCTCATTTGAGGGGGCTTCGGGATTAATTTTGGCCACAGATATCTCAGGAAGGACTGTGTACTCAGAAAAAGTAGAGCATCCCATATAATGGAAAATGGGTTTCCCATTCACCGAAAAACGTGTCGATCCGTCAGGCATTAATCCTTTGCCCTGGGTGCTCCTGATTTTTTGGCACAAATTAGTCTTTCCAGAGAGACAAAACTTACATTCGCCACATTCAGGGGTATACAAAGGAATTACATGATCCCCGACAGAGACACTGGTCACCCCCTCACCAACGGATTCAACAACACCCGCACCTTCGTGACCGAGGATTGCCGGGAATACCCCTTCAGGATCATCTCCTGACAAAGTGAACGCATCTGTGTGACAAACGCCGGTGGCGTGTAATTTCACGCGAACTTCACCCCGTTGGGGAGGCATAACATCGACATCCTCAATAACCAAACGCTCCCCAGGCCCCCAAGCTACAGCTGCTTTACAACGGATTGTCTCTGCACTCATTTTCAATTCTGCCTTTCATCATTCGTTCCAGTGGCGCCCAGCATAGTCCCCTAAGATTATTGGTGCAAAGCCAAGCGCCGCTGCTGAAGTAAAATCAGGAAAAATCTAAAAGCTCACCCTTATAGTAATAATTGGTAGCGCCGAACAATTATTCAAAATAATTCCTTTAATTGATTAACAATTAATAGCTTGTCGCTTCCTCCACTGCAGTGGGGAGCTTCCATGAATGGCTCGAAATGCTTTTGAGAAAGCACTGATATCGGTGTAGCCCAAACTTGCTGATAGTAATCCCACATCAATACTTGAGGCCCGTAGATGCCAGCGAGCAGTCTTCATTCGCGCCCCCTGTACCAACTGCTTAAAGGAGGTTCCCGCTTCATTTAAACGGCGCTGAAGCGTTCTCATTGGCATACCGAGTAAGCGAGAAATTTGCTCCAGGGAGTGCTGCTGGGCCCCGAGAGTTTGAAGGATTAAGACTTGAACCTGTCGGCTGATATCACCCTTGTGCTCTGCCAATAAGCACTTGGAAAACTCCTCAAAATATCTCATAAGACCGCTGCTGGGTTTAGCGAGGGGATAGTTCATCAATGATCCATCAAAAACCAAGCGATCTCGATCTTGCTCAAAACTAGCCTCAATGCCAAAAAAATTTTGGTAACTACTCAGCGGAGATTGGGGCTTATGCCGAAATGAAACAGAGCGGGGAGATACTTTAGAGCCAACCATCTCCTGTATCAGGCGATAGGCAGCGCCTACTGAAAGTTCAGTATACTGTTGCGCGGGAATTGCGTCGGGGAAGTGATTAACTCTCTCTGCAATCAAGCAGTCATCGGTTTGGTAAATTTTCCAGTGGTCCGCCTGGTTGTGTAACACCATATACCGGTGAGTTACTGTCAAAGCACTGGATAGATTCTCACTTTCCAGTATCAGCTTACCAAGGACGCCCAGCATACGTAGCCCTTGCTTCCCCGCCAATCGCAAGCCAAAGTCACTACAGGACAAGTCCCGTGAACACAAATTAAGGAGGTCCACCAGCGTTGCAATGGGGATCAAGATATTTGGACGACGTGTACAATCCGCAGGAAGCCCCACTTGCGCTAAAAAATCTGATGACTGACCACCGAGCTGTGGCACCAATAGATTAAACCCAGCCAGCGCACCACTGCGAATTTCATAGATAGGCTTCATGTTTTATAGCTACCATATTGCCAACCTCTCATTTGCACTATCACACAGTGTCTAGGAATAATGAGCATCGGACAATAGCTATATCATATAACATAGCTCTTCAACTAACTGGGACTACCCCTATCCACAAACGCAACTTATTTGAAGGCTAGTGCCTGACTATTGTGGCACTTTCCACTATCTACTCATAAAACTATCGGTTTATACGAGAAAGAACTGCAAGGAAATTTCACATGGAAACTGAAAATCTAACACTATTTTTAGGCTGGGCTTCGATTATAAACATATTGATACTACTGCTATCAACTATTGGACTTGTCTGCCTGAGGAAGTCGATCACCAGGATTCACGCACGAATATTTGAGCTTAATGAACAAGATTTAGGCCGTGCATATTTTCAATATCTAGCACAATACAAAATTGCTATTATCGTCTTCAATATTACACCGTATTTTGCTCTAAAAATTATCAGTTAATTGATAAAAGCGGAAATATTTTGCAAAAAAATAAGAAAGGTAAACTATACCTTTCTTATTTTCATAATTAAGACGGACAGGGGAGTATTTCGGGTCCGCCGGCAGATACCCTTTTCAGAAAATGAAGTTATTTCTGAAATATTTATCAGCCACTCTTTTTCACAAACTTTGTCAGAATAACAATTCTCTGACCCTCGACCCGTCCTTCGATATGCTCAGGATTATCGCTTAAGCTGATACCGCGAACTGCCGTTCCCCGTTTTGCAACCAAACTGCTTCCTTTTACATCCAAGTCTTTGATAATAACTACATTATCTCCAGCTTGTAACTGGGCACCATTACTATCCCGATGAATCACCAACTCACCAGCCTCTGGTATTGCCCCGGCCTCTGCCCAGGCCAGCAAATCGCCATCCAAATACAACATGTCAAACAAGTCTTGGGCCCAGGTCTCGCCAGATAAGCGCTTTAGAATACGCCATGCCAACACTTGAATTGCCGGCTCGGTACTCCACATAGACTCCGACAGACACTGCCAGTGCGCACTTTCCAGCTGTGCAGGATTTTCCAGCTGGTCCCTACAGGTTTGACACAATAATACTGCCGCATCTGGATAGCCCTCTGACTGGGGTACGTCATAAACCGCCAAGCCATTTTCTGCTTTACAGAGCTCGCACTGATTTCCACTGCGTTGTGCCAACTGCTCCTGAGTCACAGCCATAAGTAACCTCAAAAAAAGTAGGGATTATACGACTGATTCTTCCTTCACGCCTCCCAAATAATCACATTTAACGGACATCGGGGTCGACCGTGAACATGATCAAGCTCAGACAGGAAGTAAATAAGACTATCAACAGCCCAGTAGTAGATGGAGCCATTAGGTTGCCGAGGGATTCACAGGCTTCGGACAAGACACTCTAGAGCACTCAAACTTCCAACAGCCGCCAATATAGATTGACGACTGTAAAGAGCATTATGCGTTAAGTCCCACACTCAGTGGTGCGAGGAGACCGCTGCTGCGAACTGCCCACCCTGCTTGCTGGCGATGGCACTGGTAATATCCCCTAAACTGAGAATACCGACCATACGCTTTTCACTATTGAGTACCGGCATTCGCCGTAACAACTGTTGCTCCATTTTGTGGACAGCAGACAGCAGATCATCCTCTTCCCAGCACCATTCAATCCCCTCTGTCATAACATCTCGGGCGGACAAAGAGCTGAGATTACCCCCTGAACCACACCGCGACATACAATATCTCTATCAGTCACTATTCCTACAAGCCTGTCATTTTCTCCGATCGGCACTGCACCAATATCTTCATCTCGTAAAATTTTTGCCAACTCCTGTAATGGAGTATCCGGGGTGCACCAGGTAGCCCCCTCATGCATTGCGTGTTTAACTTTCATAGGTACCTCAAAGCTCTTTAGACAAATGCCAAAGAGAGTGACGGGTAAAACCCATCACCCTTACCCCCTATAGATCAGTGCACTTCAATCCGCTTTCTTTGCGGGGGATGCCCCTCATGTTTTGGTACCGTGAGCGTGAGAATCCCATCTTTGAAATTTGCATCAATCTCACTTTCGCGAACATCTTCACCAAGATTGAAACTGCGCAAGAACTTGCCGTAACGCCGCTCCTGACGAAGCACGCGGCCATCCTTCTTCTCCTTAACCTCGCGGTGCACCTCAGCTTCAAGAGTCAAAACCCCATTTTCTAGGGTTACACTGATATCGTCCTTACCCACTCCCGGCAGCTCAGCGCTGATTTCATACATATTCTTGCGCTCACTCACATCAATACGCGGAGAAAAAATCCCTCGCGTTCAGAGCCGATTGCACGGGTCGGTGAGAGCATTTGTTCAAACATATTATCAAGGTCCAATAGGGACCCTCTGGGGATCAGACTCATATTTACAACCTCTTTTTACGCTAAGCCGCAAAAGGCGCCAGAAAACTCAAGAGTCCGTCTTGCGCCTGTTACATCTTGAGTACAGTCTAGGAAATACTGCGACAAACGAAGGGATTAAGTGCCGATAAAAGCCATTACAAATTGAATATGAGAGCTGTCGTATATTTCTTTTGTACATATAAATATTAAAAACTTCCTTTCCAAGTGCACCTAAAGAGAATTTCCACCTCCATATCCATCAATAAGAAACCAGGGCTCGTGGCCAATATGGCTATTTACTAGGATTAAATAAGGCAGTTAAACGAGGATATGTTCATGGCCTTAGCATGGGTCCTTGTGGCTAACCAGTCCCAAGCGCGAATTTTTGAAGCCAACAAACGCGCGGGAAATCTCAATGAAATCCAGGCACTACTCCATCCAGAATCACGGCTCTCTGGCAGAGATCAAGAGAGTGATGCACCCGGACGCACTTTCGACAGCTATGGTCAAGGAAGGCACTCAGTAGGTAATTCTGCAGGATTACATCGCCGTGAAGGTGAGAATTTTGCCAGAGAAATTGCACATACCCTGGAGAGGGGAAGACAGGAGGGCCAGTACGAAAAACTGTATATTGTTGCAGAACCCTACATGGTTGGCAGCTTGAGGGATGCCTTGAAAACTCCAACCCGCGCAACAATAGCGGGAGAAACAGGAAAAAATCTGGTGGCTTGTGAACCCGAGGAGATCCGGGCTCAACTTCCTATTTGGCTATAGTGACGTTCGGCCAGTAGAGAGGGTCACGAGTGAACCTCTCTACGGACCCCGCTCAAGCCCTGCTTTCCATTAAAAGCTTATCAATCAGGGCATCCTTTTCAGTCCATAACTCATTTACCCACTGATTAAACTCCACCCGAAACTCCTGATCGGTTGCGTAGTCTCTCTCAAAAAACCGGCTCGGCAACTGGACTTTCTCAATGCGAACAATCACTTTCTTTAACTTACCGGAAAGGAAATCTTTAAAGGTAGGTATACCATCCGGGTAAACAATAGTGACATTCAGTAGCTGGTTCAGCTGCTCACCCATACAGTGCATTGCAAAGGCAATCCCTCCGGACTTGGGCTTTAGAAGGTGTTTGAAGGGCGATTGCTGTCTTTGATGCTTCTCTTTACTAAACCTTGTTCCTTCAAGAAAGTTCATAATACTGGTGGGTATTAGCTTAAATTTTTCGCAAGATTTTTTCGTCGCTTCAAGATCCTTACCGCGCATCTCCGGATGTTTTTTCAAAAACTCTTTGCTGTAACGCTTCATAAATGGAAAGTCGAGTGCCCACCAGCACATTCCAATCACAGGAACTTTGATCAACTCTTGCTTCACAAAAAATTTCAGGAATGGAATTCTTCGATTAAAAATCGACTGCATCATAAAGATATCAACCCAGCTTTGATGGTTCGCTGTGACCAGATACCATCCATGTTTATCGAGATGCTCTATCCCCTGTACATCCACCTGGGTTCTTTGGGTCAGCTTCATCCATCCTTTATTTAGGGTTATCCACATTTCTGCCCAAGAAATAAAAAAACCCATGAAAATTTTTTGCAGAAAGGCAAAAGGGAGAATAAATCTAAAAACTGAAAACAAGAGTATGGGGGCTGCACAAACCAATGTGCTAACGGCCAGCAACACCGAAGATATGACCAACAGCAAAAACGAAGGGAGAAAGTTAAACATCTAAAGGCTCTTTTAATTTTCCGGGCTTACAGGTCAGGCTGTTACGCCATATTCACAGGTTACCCGTTTCTTTTTTAATATCTTGAAATCCACTTATCACAAACTAAGCGGACTCTGCTCTCATCAGTGTATTTACATAATCCGGGCTACAGGCTGCCTATCGCAATCAACATGGCTGTGTATATTTATGGCTCATGGGAAACTGCTCCACTGCAATAAATTCATGCGCCGAGCGCCTAGGCTTTAGCCGCCCGCGCCAGAGGCAATATCAAACCGCAGCAACTCTGGGAGAGTAACACGCATTTCAACCCCATATTTATTGACTGAATAGTCTGAATCTATCGGCGATACATCAGCGCAAACTGCACGGATAAAACCAGTGACAGCAGCCCAGTGAGCGGCCTCATTTTTTCAGCATGCCCTGGATATGAAAAGGCGCCATTGTACCCTTTCTATAATCATGGATTAGCAACTTTTATCTTCCCACGCCGCAAAGGCACGATAGTGACTGGAGCAGCGTTGCACCCTGCTAAACTTGAGGCTCCAGGTCGTAGAATTGCGCCGGGAGAATAGAATGGGAATTACAGGTAATAAGCAACACTTCCACCGCAAGCAATGGCTCAGCGTACAGCAGGCCGTTGACCACCTGAGTGCATTGTCTGAAGAGCCACTAACCAGTGCACATCTTGCAGACCTGGCCGATGAGCAGCTTCTTAACCTGTACTGGTACCGTCCAGGCCAAAAACTGTCCTTGGAAGATCACAAGGGGACCCGTGAACTAGTAGAGCCTGTCAGGCTCTGTTACGAAAATCCCAGTGACTGGCACGCCATCGTGGATATTTTGCGGAATAATCCAGCGCTGCCCGCCTACGAACATGACACTCCGCTTCTGGAAGATGCCGACGGAAACCGGCTGCGAATCACCTTCGACTACCACCAGCGACCAGAACCGTTTAGCAGCCGCTGGTACCCTACCTATGCGGAGTTAGTGCTCAAGCGCAACGACTTGGAACAACTGGAACCCCACCTGTTTACTAGCCAGGCGGTTGAGACCGGGTTTGAGCGTGAGACCCTACTGAATGTTATCTGGCAGCTGGAACAACTAGCCCTTGGGGATGAAGAGCACTCCACCAGCTGGCTGGCAGACCAACTGGCACAGCGCTCTTCCGCGCTGGATCGGCTATCTTGTGAGCGCATCCTTCAGGCGGCCGAGCGCGAAAGCTCTCCGGGGCGCTCGATATAGCACGGCATTTCCTACTAATACCTTTGACTCCTTCCCCATACTCAGGAACTCCCCATTGGTGGTAGAGCCCAAAGGCTGTACCCTAGTGGCACTTAGCAAATCTAAGTGTGACGTACTACCAATAGGAGAGAGAAGTGCAGGCCAAAAACAGCTCCTCCAGCTACGGCTGGGTAGCCATCGCCCTCCACTGGATAATGGCCCCTGCGATCATAGGGACTTTTATTCTCGGTTGGTGGATGCGCCAGCTATCCTACTACGATCCCTGGTATCAACGAGCCCCTGAAATTCACAAAGGGGTGGGCATCATCCTGCTTGGGTTTCTACTCTTCAGGCTGGCTTGGCGCTTTGCCAACCCATCTCCGGCGAGCAACCCCCAAACACCCAACTGGCAGAAATTTGCCGCCACCGCCACTCATGGACTGATTTACCTGTTACTACTGGCAATCATGGTTTCCGGCTATCTGATTTCTACCGCCGATGGCCGCCCTATCGATGTCTTCAGCATAGTGAGCATCCCTGCAACCTTACAAGGAATTCCCAATCAGGAAGACATTGCGGGATCTATCCACGAAATCCTTGCCTGGGGCCTGATTGGACTCGTAACAGCACATATCTTGGCAGCCCTCAAGCGTCACTTTATTGACCGTGACGGCACACTGCGCAGAATCCTTGGCATCCGTGTAAAGGGCTCTACAGACGATCACTCACACGTACAAACAACACTCTCAACCACCAAATAAGGAAAAAATGACATGAAGAAGCTCTCTGTATTTCTTATTGCAGCTCTGATGGGGACTGTAGCCCAAGCAGCGGAATACAAAATCGACACCAAAGGGGCTCACGCTTTTGTGCAGTTTCGTATCAAGCACCTTGGATACAGCTGGCTGTACGGCCGTTTCGATGACTTCAACGGCTCCTTCTTTTACGATGAAAAGCAGCCAGAAAAATCTTCTATCAATGTCGACATCGATGTAACCAGCCTCAACAGCAATCACGCTGAGCGAGACAAGCACCTGCGCAGTGATGACTTCCTCGATACCGCAAAATTCCCCACTGCTACTTTCAAGAGCACTAGCTTTGAACCTCTGGAAGACGGCAAAGCCCGTCTAAATGGCGAACTGACCCTGCGCGGTATCACTAAGCCAATCACAATTGACGTTACCAATATCGGTGGCGGTAAAGACCCTTGGGGCGGCTACCGCCAGGGCTTCAGTGGAACCACTGAGTTCGAGCTGAAAGAATTCGGTATCAAATCCCTAGGCCCAGCCTCACAGAAAGTTGAGATGATCCTGGATATTGAAGGTATCCGTATCTAACAACAAAAAAGTACACCCCCTGAGCCCGGAAATTCCTCCGGGCTCCCCCTAACTGCGCTTCGCAACACTCCAATAAACAACGCAAGCAGCAGCTGCAGCCAATAGCCAGTCGACGCCTGCCATCAACCCTCTCGGTAAGAAAAAAGCTAGCATTGTGATGACAATACATGTCCCCAATAAAGTCAGCAGTGCTCGCGGGTTCCAGCCACAGAAATAGTAATAACGCCCATCACTTTCGCTGTAATACAACTGCCCTACATCCATCTGGCGCTTCTCTACTAAGTAGTAGTGAGACAATATGACACCATAGGCAGGCGCCAGAAAAACCCCCATCCAGTTTACGAACGCCACTAAACCGATTTGTTTGATAACAGCGGGCCACAAAGCACTAATCAGAAAGGCCAGAAACAGCGTTATCAATGCCGCCCTGCGAAACCCCAGGTACTTTGGCAGAAGATTTGAAATATCGTTAACTGGAGCCACAAAGTTCGCCACCACATTGATGCCGGCCGTTGCTGTAAAAAAAACAACCGCGGCGATCAATGACAGTTCCAGATTCCCAAGCTTCTGCACAATATCAGTGGGATTTGCCAAGTTCTGGTGGAAAACTGACTGGGCGGCGATAGTGGTGAACAGAACAATTATCGCAAAGCCAGTCATATTTATAGTGATTCCCAGCCAATTTCCCCTTCGCATAACAGACACGTTCTTACAGAAGCGAGCAAAATCTCCATAACTTAGGATTATCGGCGCATAGAGAGCCAACATAGTACCTGTGACTTTGATGAGCTGGACCAAGCCATCGCCCCAGGATGCTATAGACCGATCAAAGAAAGTAGCAACAGCAAATGAAAACTGTCTGTCACTGCGAACCACTAGCATCCACAACAGCGCTAGCATCACTCCATAGACACAGGGTGCAGCCAGGTTGATAAACCAACGGATCGTATTGATACCTTTGAAAAATAGAAGAGCTTGAAATAATGAGACAAGTACGAGGGAAGCCCAATCGATCCGGTCCATTGCCAGCCACTGCCCTCCGACAGCTTGAGGCCACCACTCTCTCAGTAATAAAGACATGGCATGGGCAGCAAACCAGGTCTGCGCACCGTACCAAAATATTGCCACGCTCCCCCGAAGCAGCGCAGGGACGTTAGCACCTCGGATCCCCATACTCGCCCTGGCCAATACGGGAAACGGTATACCGCATTTAACACTCGGTTCACCGATTAAATTTAACAAGATGATAATTAAAATTGCTGCAATAGCGATCCCAGCGAGAACCAGCCAAGCATTCGTATTGGGACCGAGGAATAGGGTTGCCGCCAGGGTATAGCCAGCGAGACTTTGTGCAGCGTTGGCCCAAAGGTTAAATATCGTCAGAGTGCCCCAGCGTTTAGCTTCGGGCTTCACCACCGCTAAATTTTCATTCTTTAGCTGCAAAGTGTCACCTAAGTGCATCTGATAAATAGCGCGCCA
This sequence comes from Microbulbifer sp. MKSA007, assembly GCA_032615215.1. Taxonomy (NCBI): domain Bacteria; kingdom Pseudomonadati; phylum Pseudomonadota; class Gammaproteobacteria; order Cellvibrionales; family Microbulbiferaceae; genus Microbulbifer; species Microbulbifer sp. MKSA007. Next base: position 4,570,705 of record CP128433.1, read on the forward strand.
AAGCAGCTACTTCAAATTAGCCTTTTCAACAATGACATACAAGCCGTCAAAAGTGCCAAATTTAACAGTTAATAATATATATTCTCTTTTACAATTGAGACTTGTTTTCATTAACAGCAAAAGTGGTATCCATTTACCAAATTAGCAGTAATGCCGCTAGCACTGGCGCACAACTGTGAAATATATTGTGTAGCCATCGATTAAAGAAGATCCGGTCGACAAAGATACAGGCAAGTATCCATTAAACTAGTGTGCAGCCGTGTATTTGGAGAACATTAACCAATGTCACAAGTAAAAGTATGAAAAGGTCTTTAAGATTTTTGACGGCGGCACAACTTTTCAGCGAAAATGGAAGCAATTACTGACAATTATTGCACTCCCTCTAGAGACAGTTATCAAGGGAGCGCAAAAATAGAACAATTTCCAAAAATCGTAGTGACTAAATCATTCAGAACTGGGGCAATCCTCTCCGAGACTATCAGTGAGGCAGCGGCGCAGAGCAGCGCCAATCACAACAAGTAGTGTCTCAGCTCAAGGGAAATAATCGCCGCAGATGGTAAGCCAAGACTCCGTACTGCTAAGGTATTCGCAGGACAAGCACAGCGGGCATCCACCAGTATGAATGAACTTTGTCGCAATCAGGCCACAACATGAGTTGGCCACGGCAGAAGGGTAGGAATATGGCTTGCTTACAGCATCCAGATAGGGAACAACCAGTTTACTTAATGGCACACCACACCATTGGGCGCCGGCAGGGTGCAGTAGACACAAGAATCACAAGTGCTGAAATATCAGGCATCCATGCAGCAGTGCAGTGGACCGGTACACATTGGAATATTCGCGACCTGAGTCGCAATGGCACCTGGCTAAATGGCCAGCAGTTGGTACCCGCTAAAAGCTACCCACTCCAGACCGGTGATAAGATCGCTTTTGGGCGGGCGAATAACCCAGCTTGGATCGTCGAAAACCTCGATGCTCCCGAGAATTTGCTGATCGATATTCACTCTGGCGAGGCACAACCGCTGGAACAATACCACCTGCTGCCCGATGAGAACGAGCCCCTCGCCAGCCTTCAGTACAGCCCCTTAACAGGGCAGTGGCTGTACGAGTTCACAGGTCCATCAGCTGAAGACGGCGATAAGACCCTGATAAATCATGGCGATCGTATCGATTGCGGCCTGCATAGCTGGCAGCTCTTTCTTGCGGACAACCAAGGGGCAACGAAAGAGTTATCTCTGCAGCAACTGTCTATTGTCGACTTTGAGCTGAAGTTCTCTGTGAGCTCCCACGAAGAGCATGTGCAGTTACAACTTCAGCGGGAAGGTATGAAGCAATCCTTACCAGCAAGAATCCACAACTATCTCTTGTTGTACCTTGCTCGTGCCCGCCACAAAGATATGCAGAGCGGCATGGACACTGACTCCCAGGGCTGGGTTTCTATTCAGGTAGCCACTCACGAGCTGGGTATCACTGTTAACCACTTAAACACCCAAATCTTCCGCGCCCGCAAACAAATCTCTGAATCACTACCTGATGCAGTGGATACTTCGAGTCTGGTAGAGCGTCGATCCTGGGAAATCCGTATTGGCTGTCCACAATTCGAAATTTATAAAGGCAACCAACTCGAGGCAAAAACAGAGCCGGAAGCGGTATAGCTTCATCTCTAGAAAGGGGGCTTAAGGCTAAGCCCCTTCATTACCTATTCAGTAATTATTTGCCAGGGTGGCGGAGCTGAATCTCTTATCCCTCGGCAAGAATTACAATGTCAGCGCAACCACCCTCTTATATCGGCCGGTACAAGATCATCAGGCAGCTTGGAGCCGGGGGAATGGGAGTTGTGTACCTCGCCAAAGATGAGCGACTTAACAGAGAGGTCGCTATAAAGCGATTGCTCAACAACCCTGAAGACGAATCTGCCTCACAACGAATTCGCCAGGAAGCATTACTGCTCGCACAACTAAACCACAACCACATCGTACAAATTTATGATGTTGTGGAGGAACAGAACGATGTAGCCCTGGTTATGGAGTATGTTGATGGCCGCCCACTCACCTATTGGGCACGGGAGTTTAACCCCAGCCTCTGCCAGAAAATCCAGCTACTCAAGCAAATCACTAGCGGTCTTGCGCGTGCCCATGCGGCTGGAATTATTCACCGCGACTTGAAAGCTGACAACATCCTTATTGACAGCAATAACATCGCAAAAATCGCTGATTTTGGAATTGCGCGGAGCTGGCAGGATACGAAAGAAATTACCCGCGAGCAGCATATCGCTGGCAGCTGGTACGCAATGTCTCCCGAGCAGGCCCTCGGCGAGAAACTGGATAACCGCTGTGACTTATTTGCCCTGGGGATGCTCGCCTATCACCTACTGTGTGATCAGCCTCCCTTCGGCAAGCATGGAAGCCCATACGTTATTATCGATCGGATCATCAACAACCCGCACCCACCCGCAGGAGCCATAAACCCCGGACTTCCTACGGCGCTTTGCAAGTTACTGGATAAGCTGCTGGCCAAAAACCCGGACAAACGCCCCGTCAGTGCTGCCGTTGTAGCCACCGATTTGGATGTGATACTGAGCCAATTAACATCGGATCATGAAACCGCCGATGACCATGACATCACGATCACCACGGAAGACTTTCATGTACAACATCGACGTACAAACAAAGGACACAAACTTCTAGCCGGCATACTCCTGGCATCCGGTGCGATGTTACTAGGCTTAACCGCCGCTGTTTTTCCTGAACTTTCTCTATGGGGAAGTAAAGAACCCTCGGCAAAGTACATTGCGATTATTGAGCCAGACTTATCAAACCTGCGCAGCCGAGAGGAAAAGCTACTGGCCAATAACCTTCTCAGCTCCATCAAACAGGGGCTTTCCGATCAACCAGCGCTACTACTGGTGCCCTATTCGGAATCCCAGCAACTAAAAGGCAAGCCTTTGCGGGAGCAGGCGCAAGCGCTCAACGCACAGCTGCTGCTCCAATTTGCCCTAAACTGTGAAGCCACCGCCTGTGAAGCTTCATTTGCCCTTATAGAAACCGAGGGGTTTGCTGAAGTCGCCAACCGTAGTGCCATGCTGAACCTGGATGCACCGCTGGAGAGCCGCGCACGTGTTTTGCAGCAACTGCACTATCTACTTCCCAACTACCCAACAGGAAGCCTAAGAGTTCAGTTCAGCCTTAGCCCTGAAGATTACCAGCAATACCTCGAGATATTCGAACAGCGCAATAATGAAGCTAATGTTACCGGGGCAATTACCAAAGTTGAGGCTCTGCTAAAAAGGAACCCCTACTTCCCCTCCTACTATGAACTGTTAGCGGATCTATTAGCCACCCACCTATATCACTCGCGGGATACCAAAATACGCAGCCGACTCACAGGGCTTCTCAACAACATACCAACAAAGATTTCTAACCACCCAACGGTGTTGATCACTAAGTTGCGTATTGCCATCTTCCTGGCAGATACAGAGCTTACAGAGTCCTTACTTGCAAAACTAAAGCTGCAACTACCTGATCAGGCTCTCTACTACTTCCTGCGCGCGAAAGCCCACCAGCGAAGGGGGAATTTCAACCGTGCGCTGGAAGTCATTAACCAAGCGCTCAACATTCGTACCAGCCCTCTTTATCTTCGCCAAAAGGCTCTGACCCTGACCCTGATGGGGCAAATGGAAAAAGCGAGACCTTACCTTTTACATGCGATCCGTCTCAACAATCAATATATTGATGCTATCTCCTTGCTTGCAGCCAATGAATTGGATTCAGGCCGCCCCAAAGAGTCTATCCGGCTCCTTAGTGAGGTGGGCTTAAAGCATTTAGGGGACCGGGATACCTTCAACCTTTGCTTGTCCTATTACATCGAACAGCAGCTGCAGGATACAAAAAACTGCCTGAGCCATGTTGCTGAACGAGCCCCTAACGATCCCCATGTATATCTGCTACTGGCAGAGATTGCCCGCCTGGAAAATAGACAGCTGCAATCACAAGAGTTTGCCCAGCGCGCTCTGACCTTGGCACAAGAGCAGGAGGACTGGCTTGGATTGTTACTGCGAGCAAGAGCCTATTCTGAACTGGGCCAGGGTGAGCAAGCCATTGAGACACTATTAAAGATGGATAACACCGCTCCAGACGGCCTATTTGTCAATTACAGCCGCGCCCAGGTTTACATGGCCAGCGGCGATATGCTTTCCGCCAAAGCCTATATACGAAAAACTTTGGAGTTAGGCATGGCTCCAGTGTGGTTCACAACAATTGGCTTTCAGCCTATTTGCACTTTGGCAAGCTTTGATGATATACGCGCCAATTACCCAACATTATGCTCTGGCATAACTGTCACTTTAACAGCCAAAAACAAATCAAACAGAATGGAATAACGTGAACCATTTCCCTTTAAGAGGGGACAGATGCCTTCACGAAATTGTACTATCAGGTAAAATCCCCTATCCATCCGAGAAGAATACAATACAATGGACGTAGTTGCGTTGGAGAAAACTGAGGAGTATCAAGGCCGTTACAGGGTTGAGCGCACCCTGGGTGCTGGTGGTATGGGGGTTGTTTACTTAGCCGAAGATATCAAACTTCGGCGAAAGGTAGCTATTAAGCGCCTCCGCTCTGACTTAAGTGGAAATTCTGCAGAGGCCCGTTTTCGCAGCGAAGCTGAACTTTTAGCCAGGCTGAACCATCCAAATATTGTGCGGCTTTATGACGTACTGGAAGAGAATAATGGCATAGCCCTTGTCATGGAGCTAGTTGAAGGCGTCACTCTTAAAGAATGGCTTCGCGAGAACAGCCCCACCCTGGCAATTAGGCTCGACTTATTGATGCAATTATGTCAGGGGCTCAGTAAAGCTCATTCCCTAGGTATTATTCATCGCGATCTAAAGCTGGAAAATATCCTTGTCACTAATGATGGTGTAGCAAAGATTACTGACTTTGGCATCGCCAAAGCGCTGGACTGTGACCAACAACTAACCAGAGAGGATCATATTGCTGGCAGCATACAGGCAATGTCCCCAGAGCAGGTTCAAGGCGCCCCTCTCGATGCTCGAAGCGACTTGTTTAGCCTGGGTAGTATTGCCTACGAACTACTTTGCAACAACAAGCCCTTTGAACGTGGAGACTTAAATGCGCTGGCATTTGCCCAACAAATCTGTAGCGCACCCCACATTCCTCCACAAACCCACTGGCCAGAAATACCTAAGCCACTTATAGCACTGCTCGATAGACTCTTAAGTAAGCGTCCCGAGCAACGTCCAGACTCTGCCCAGCAAGTTTTCGAGGCTCTCTCTTTAGTCCGCCATCATGGCATTGATGCTGACACCCAACAATATTCTGAAACAGTAACACAGTTGCTTATCAAACCGCGCAAGAAATATAGCCGTCTGAATAAGTGGCTAGCCGGCTTTGCCGTTCTAGCTACAGCCGTAACATGGGGCTGGAAAACTTACTCCAAGCTGCCCCCCAAGTATATCGCGGTACTTCCTGTCGAATTTAGCGGAGAAACAACCGACCAGAGCACTAACACTCTAATCACAGCTATGGTACGCCAAGCTCTTATGAATACACCAAGCCACCTAAAGTCAAGTGCTTTAGTAAGCTACACCCCGAGAAAGCAAACCAGCTTAGATGATCGATTACAGCAATTAAAGGATCAGGGGATTACGGATGCCTTAGTAGCACGCCTTGAGTGTATGCAATTACGTTGCAATATTGAAATACAGGTTATCAGTCCGTTAGATAAACAAGTCCAAAAACAAACTTCTTTTATTTTTCTTCCGGGCCAACAGAGACAAGAATCACAATATTCAATACGGAATAGTGCAATAGACCTATTTCCAAGTAAGTACCATAAAGAGTCAGTCATCGATGTCAAAATGACATCAGAAGACTACAATAAATATCTTTCTACAATTTCGAAACTTGCGAATACCGCTACTGAGCCTAAAGACTTAGAGATAACAAAAGAACTGATTGGAAAATATCCCAAAAACTCAAACCTTTACTCTCTATACGCAAATATAGCCACTAAATTGTATATGGCTAGCAACGATGCCAGCTTGCTTACCTCGGCCCTTGGAATATTAGCCAGCGCAGAATCTACTGGGGCCGACAAAACCGCTCTTCTTGAAGCCCAGCTTTACATAAAGTCCACAGGTATAGATAGAGAGGGTTTTGAATCGATATTGGATAAACTTCAAGCTAAAGGATACCCTTCTGCGCACCTGCTTGCACAGTATGCCCGATACCGTTACTCCCAAGGAGATTATAAGCAAGGTCTATATTATGCAAAGCAAGCTTCAGCCCTAAATCCTTCTGCACACAATCTATACATAGTCGCAATAAATCAGCTTCAGGCTGCCAACTACAATGAAGCACGAAAAACTTTATCCAATCTTTTAGAGGGATATCCAGATTTCTGGTCAGCTTATTCCGTTATCGGAGTTATTGAGTTGGAGCAAGGTAACTTAGAACTCGCTCAGAAGGCTATTACTACTATTCCAGAGCAGTTCCGAAGCTTAAGCGCTGAAGCCAACTTGGGAGTAATTTACTTCCTCCAACGGAAGTATCAGCAAGCTCTTAAGAAATATAGAAAAGTTATATCTATATCTCCCAACAATTTAACTGCGATCTACCAAATTGCAGAAACCCACCAAATGCTGGGGAACAATCAACTCGCAATTAATGAATATGAGAAAATTTTAAGATTAACCTCAGATATTGAAAACGAAGAGCTGAATACACAAAAGTATCGATTTAGAGCCATCGCTCTGGCAAACCTCAACCAACATGCCGACTCAATAGTTATACTAAATAAGCTACTAAAGATGAGCCAAAATGACACTGATATTAAGTATAGCGCAGCCCTTATCTACGCTCTTTCTGAGGAGTGGCGATCAGCAAACTACTATATTCTAGAGTTAATCGAGCAAGGCATGGGCGCAGAATGGTTTACCTTACCTGCGTTTCAAAAGCTCTGCACCCAGCCTCAGACTTCACAAAAAGTTATTGAGACTATTTGCTACTAGAGTGGATCGTTAACTGGAAATGGATCAACCTGCGCATCTGGATCTCCAGAGACAAAGTGCGCTCCAGTTTCCGCATCCACGCACATCCATAGGAAAGAGAAGTTATCGGGGATATCTTCTCTATCCTTGATTTTGATAATCAGTTTAGTGAATTCGCCATCCACCTCTTTAGCGCGAGCACGGAACTGGTGACGAAAATCCGGGCTCAGGGCAATAAGACCATCTAACTTATGGCTCTGGCGATAGCGAACAAATTCCAACTCGCGACCCGGCACTTGCGATAAATCCAAGGTCACCTCCAGAGTCAATACTGCACGCCTATGGATTTTGAAGTGCATATTGCCGAAGTGCTCTTCAGGGTTAGCCGCATTAAACAGCGGCCAGTACTGAGGCTTACCATCTTCTTGCTCTTTAGGCTGAAGAACCAAATCCAGTTTTAACCCTTCTTTAGGCACCTTTACGTCAAGCACAGGTAGGTCAGCACAATTGACCATATTTCCATCCCTCTCTAAAAATTTGTTATATGGTGTCACCAAAGGACGTTTTATCTTTTGTAAACTACGTCCGTGACCGCGTTATCATAACCGGTCTCAACTTTTAAAAAAGCCAGCAGAACTGAAGTTACTGACCCGAAGCATCGACAGTTACAACAACACTATCAAGAGCAAAATTCAGCATCCGTGCCCGGACAAGTATACTAAGTTGAATCGACCAAGACTCTGGATCTGTCAATTCCAACTTGACCACTCAGCTTGCGCTGAATCCCTTTTCTCCCTAACACGCAAAGGGGCGATAGGGGAATTAAATCCATCCAAAATTTTATTGTGGAAGCTGCCTTTCCATGGCTTGGTAACTGTTTCCACAATCACCGGTACTCTCTCACGTGGACCTCAATGTACAGACTTAAGGACTACAGGTCGATCACACCTCATTACAGGGAAGCACACACCAAATATTTAAAAGGGGCGCATAGAGTCATCATACGCCAAAAAAAATGTTTGGTAAGCGCTTAACTCAAGCAGAAGCTAGAGCGGAAGGATTATTCCTTTTCCACTATGGCGACACCGAGACCCCAAAAAATAAGGCCATATTTTTTAAAATAAATATAAAACTATTCTTGGAGCTTGTTGAAATTAATCGATGATCCCATTCGCCAATTTAATCTAATTTGAATTGCGTTACAGAACTTTATTGGGGTCTACACGGCAGGCTTGAAGACTGGAAAATACTGTATGGGTAATAGCTCTCAAAATGGAGTCCAAATTAAAAAAAAGCCGGCAGTAATAAAACTGCCGGCCCGAAATGATGGTCCCAACCATCGACGGTTACAACAACACTATCAAGAGCAAAATTTGGCATCCATGCCCGGACAAGCTCATCCAAGAGAATCGACTAAGACTCTACACCTGTCGATTCCAGCTTGACCGTTCAGCTTGCGCTGAATCCCTTTATTTCATCGCACCACCTAAGGCTACGAGGAAATTAAATCCTGTTTAAATGTTGTGGGGGCTGCCTTTCCATGGCCGGCAACCATTAACACAGCCACCTACCCCCTCAACTGGAAGCTACTGTACAGATTTCCAAATTACAGATCGATCACGCCAAAACACAGCAAATTACATACTAATTGCCCGCCAAGTGTTTTATGCGCCGCACAGGACTGTTAGAGTCGCCATATAACAAAAAGCATCACGTAGTGAGGACACAATGGAAGCGAACCTAGAAGATGTAAAAATTCTCTCTCCCCGCCGCAACAGCACCGAGGCAAAAAATATTGATGAGCTGGCAAAAGAGCAATTGCAGCACTTTTGCATTGATAGTGAATCAGAACATGGAAAACTGTTAGAACAGACCGCAACCCTGCTCTACCAGGCACAGGGAAATCTGAGCCAGCTGTGGAGCCAGGTAACGGACACACTCCAGCGCTTGGACAAGTCTGACAAGATTGCCTATTTCAATGCCAAACGCTTTATGAGTTTCCAGCTGGCGAAATTATTGGACACCTTACAAAACCCATTGCGAGCCAGCTTTCAAAGCCTACAGGGGGACGACTTTAATATCACCACACGGGGTGGTTACCCCCTGTTCGATAATATTCCTGCTATTTTTTCTGCAACCCCGGTAATTGCCCGCACGGCAACTTACATTTATGCCTGCACCGAGTGGGTGGACGATGCTTTCCGTGGGCGCGAACCGAGCCACGATATTTATTCACGTTTACTCAACCCCACTTCCATTTCCCTGGCCAATGCTATTGTGGATTTGGAATGCGGGCCTGAAGCCAGTGAGTATATGGCCTGGAATTTTAATTCCGGTATGGCTGCAATCGATGCACTCCTGTCAAATCAATTGCGCCACGGGGATATTTTAATTGTTTCCAGGAATATCTATGGCGGCACTCACCAGCTGTTACAGGATTTCTACGCCCGCAAAGATAAACTGTCTATCAATCTGGCCTGGTTTGATGGCACTACCGGTGAAGAGTTCGAAAAGCTACTGGCTGATACCCAGCATGCATACGCAGACGAAATCAGTGCCGGAGCAAAAATACACGTCTATATTGAGTCTCCATGCAATCCCCACGGGATCATGCTGGATGTACCGGCTATTTGTAAAACCGCTCACCGGGAAAATATCCTGGTAAGCCTGGATGCCACCCTGGCAACCCCTTTCCTATATCAGCCACTGCGCCGCAAAGATAGGGAAGAGAGACCGGATTTTGTTGTTCACTCCTACACCAAGGATATCGGTGGCACCGGTGCCGCCACTGCCGGTGTGGTTATCGGCGAAAACCACCGCATGTTTATCCCTAAAGGCGACAGCGCAAAAGGCCTTAATTGGGATCAGTGCATGTTCTGGGATGTTTATTACATCAAGGGGGCTTTCCTGGATGCAGACAAGGCCTGGGAAGTGCATTGCGGTATGCGCACCCTGGAAATGCGTATGCTCACCAAGTGTATTAATACTTTGAGCCTCAGCCATTTTTTCGCCAGTCACAGCAAGATTCGTGTCAACAGCCATGCAGTGGAAACCCACCCCAATTCCGGGCTGCGAGAATCGCTGATGCGCTACCAGTTCCCCACACCATTATTCAGCATCGACATGGAAGCTGCGCAAATTCCCACCGAAGCCTTTAAAAGTTTCTTTGACGCGCTGGAGCCCGCTTTCGGGCAGATGGTGAGCTTGGGCCAGACAAATACCATGGTGCTCTGCCCTGCCCTGACATCTCACTCAGAGCTATCACCTGAAGCGATGGAAGCGGCGGGTATATTCCCAACCACCATCCGAATTTCTGTTGGGGATGAAAATATGGCGCAGATGGCCGCTCATGTGATCAACTGCGCGCGCCTGCATCTCGATCCAGCTAGCCCAGGATTTAGCGAGGGCTTTATCGCTCCGGAAGAAGCCGACAAACTCTTCAGCCGCTTTTATCTCGAGTCGCACCAAAAAGTGATAGAGACACAGCCAAAAATTGTGGACTATCTCTAACCATCCAAAACAAACCCATCACTGGTAGATAGCGCCGGTGATGGGCGCTTGTTGCACTATCCTATATCCCGTAGTATCACGCTTCCTGTCCACAATTTAATCAATTCAAAATGCCGAAACTTTCCACGTGGCTCTTCGCCTGGATTCTGTGCTGCTTATCCACTGTTGCAATGGCGCAAGGCTATGAAAAGCTCTACAGTGATTATCGCGGCAGCCTCTATCAAATTCGACTTATCGAAAAATCCTCCAATTCAAAAGCCGGCCTGGGGTCAGGCTTTCAAATCTCCCCCGATGGATTGATCGCCACCAATTACCACGTAGTGGCTCAAGCGGTTAGCGAGCCGGACGAGTACTCCCTGGAATATCTTGCAGTTAATGGCACCCGGGGAAAATTAACTCTACTGGATATTGATGTGGTCAATGACCTGGCGCTGCTGCGCCAGGAGAAGCCGGGAGACGAATACCTGGAGTTGGCGACAGACACCCCCAAAAAAGGGGAAACCATTGTCTCCTTGGGTAACCCATTGGACCTCGGCATGACCTTGATTCCCGGGACCTATAACGGTATTGCCGGCGGTAGCTTCTACGATCGTATTCACTTTGCCGGATCTATTAATCCGGGAATGAGCGGCGGGCCAGCGATCAATACCCAGGGGCAGGTAGTGGGCATTAATGTGGCGACTGCAGGCAACCAGGTTAGCTTCCTGGTACCAGTGGATAAGCTGTCGTCACTTTTAAAACACTACCGCGCTGAAGGCGGCACTCTCAACCTGAAGCAAGTAACTTATCAACAGCTTTTGGATAACCAGCAAAAAATTATCGACTCAATACTTAGGGCCGACTGGCAGCGTCGCGCCCTCGGTGAGGCCCAGGTTGTCGGTGAAATAATTCCAGCCATTAAATGCTGGGGAAACACCCAAGAGAGCGAAACCAATCCGATCAAGCGAATTGATAAAGGCTGCACCGGACAAGATGTTATTTTCCTGTCCGACGACTTCAACACCGGGCGGGTAGAGTACGAATTTTTCTGGCTGCAAGCCGAGGATCTTCTGCCCGCGCGCTTTTATGCCGAGTACGAAGGGCAGATGGACTCCTTTTACCCAGGCAATAGCGCTGGAGAAGAAGATGTAACCAATTTCCGCTGCCAGCAAGGATTTACCTCTCAGGAGCGCGGCAATGAAACCTCGGTATCGAAGCCGGATCGCAATCGCGAGCCCCTGATCGCGCGCACCAGCTACTGTGTCAGGCGCTACAAGGACTTTCCTGACCTCTACGATATTTTCTTCCTGAGCCTAAGTGTGGATCAGAAAAATCGCGCACTGGTCAGCCACTTTACCTTGTCCGGCTTTACCCAGGAGTCCGCCGACGCCTTTACTCAGAAGTTTACGAGCGAGATCCAATGGCCCTGATTATTGAAGAACTCAATCGCGCCCATCGGGTGCAGCTGCGCTACCGAATGGACGGGGATAAATTTACCCTGGGCCGCGCTTACGACAACGATGCAATTCTGGAGGACATCCATTCCGATGCCCACCATGCCGAAATCAAGCGGGGAGAGGACGGCCAGTACGTCTTACACGACCTCAATTCGACCAACGGCTGCCAGCTTTTGGGAAACCTGAAAGATAAGTCCGTTAAACCCGATACCATCGCTCAACACAGGATTTCCTCCGGTGACTTGCTGCAGTGTGGGAAGTCACGCTTCCGGGTTTTCCATACGGATGACCCGGTACCTGAAGCTACCCCTCTCCATTCACTGGAAAACCTGTTTTCCAGCTTGTCCCACCCCCTGGGAGCAATACTGCTGCTGTTGTGTTTTGGCTTCGCCAGCGTACTGATGAGCTACCTCGGTTACGCCCGAAACTATCAATGGACTATTGCCGTCAACATTCTTGCCACGGCCATAATTGGCATGGTGATTTACGCCGGAGTCTGGGCGTTTATCGGCAGGGTTGTCAGGCATGAAACGCACTTTTTCACCCATCTATCCATCGCCGCCATAGGTGCACTTACTTACACTTTTTGGGAATGGCTGAGGGGGCTAATCAATTTCAATTTTGCCATCGGCACTACTATTCAGGTCTTGGACTTCCTGGTACTCGCCATCATATTACCGGCAATGCTCTGGTCCGCCTGCTATTTGGCCACCAACCTCGCCAGAGGCTGGCGCTGGACAGTGGCACTGACACTGCCACTGGCATTCCTCGGCCTAGGTTTAGCTGAAAGCGTTAACAACATGGACGAATTCAGCGAGGTTCCGCCGATATCCACAGAGCTGAAATACGATAATATGCTGTTCCGCAACCCTGTTCCCATGCAGGAATTTATTGGAAATTCGGCCGACCTGTTTGATATCTCCATTAAGAAAAAAGAAACTAAAGAAGGCGCTGAAGGCTCTTCCAGCGACAATCAAAGTAGTACCGCAGAGGTAGAATCATGAGCAAGATTTATTGGAGCCCAGGGCTCGACCAGCTGGAACCCTATACACCCGGGGAGCAGCCCAAGAGTGAAACCCTGATAAAGCTCAATACCAATGAGAACCCCTACCCTGCCTCTCCCGAAGCTTTAAAGCTCTTGGAGCAACACGACTTTGCCGATGCATTGCGCCGCTATCCCGACCCGGAGTCCTGTGAATTGCGCCGCGCTATTGCCGATAAGCACAATCTCTCTGCTGAGCAAGTATTTGTGGGCAATGGCTCCGATGAAGTGCTGGCTCTGAGTTTTTACAGTTTTTTCCGCCGCAGCGAGCCCCTGCTATTTCCGGATATCACCTACAGTTTCTACCCAGTTTATTGCCAGCTCTTCAATATCAAAAGCCGCACTGTTCCCCTGCACGGTGATTTCTCTATCCAGCTTGAGGACTATGCAGCCCCTGCAGCCGGTGTAATTATTCCCAACCCCAATGCACCCACGGGACGGTACCTGCCGCTAGAGCAAATTGAACAGCTCTTGCGCTCACAGCCTGAAAGAGTGGTGGTTATTGATGAGGCCTATATCGATTTTGGCGGACAGAGTGCAGCAACACTCATCGATCGCTACCCCAACCTGTTGGTGATACACACACTGTCAAAGTCCTATGCCCTCGCAGGGCTTCGCCTCGGCTTTGCCATGGGGCAGAAGCACCTGATTGAAGGATTGCTAAGAGCCAAGAACTCCTTTAACTCCTACCCCATTGATGCCATTGCCCAGCGTGTGGCCGCTGCAGCGATCCGCGATACCGCCTGGCACAGCGACAATTGCGGCAAGGTCATCGCCACCCGGGAGCGCTGTGAGCGGGCGCTTACAGACCTGGGGTTCGAAGTGATTCCCTCCCAAGCCAATTTCCTTCTGACCAAACCACCGGAGCCCGGCGCAGAAGCCCTATATCTGGCACTGCGGGAGCGTAATATTCTCGTGCGTTACTTCAACAAGCCCCGGATCAGTGAGTACTTGCGTATCTCTATTGGCACCGATGAGGAAATGGAGCAGCTGATAAGGAACTGCAAAGAGATACTTGCGTCACAGAGCTAGCACTCTGTCTGTCTATACTCGTCGGGCGCCACTTGAGGTGGCCCGACAACTGTGACTTATTGGTATCCAGGGACCTATGCACCCGAAAGCTCAAAATTCAGTATCCACTACCGAGGCCGTCAGCCCCTTTAAAGCGGGATTTTTACGGCAATTAACCCACACCCTGATTCTCACCTCGGCCCTAGCGAGCGGCGCCGCAAGTGCCAACGACTGGGATAAGGTCGAAGGGCCCAGTGCACAGACACCATCGAGTATTGGCACCTACACCAATGGCTGCCTGAGTGGCGGGGAGACCCTGCCATTGAGGGGAGAGGGCTATCAGTTGGTGAGGACTGGCCGCGATCGACATTTTGCCCACCCCCAGACCATTAACTTCCTAAAGGAGTTTTCCCAGAGCGTGGCGCAGAAAGATCTGGGCAGAATCCAGATCGGTGACATGTCTATGGCTCGAGGGGGCCCTTTCGGCAGTGGTGGGCACAACAGCCACCAAACCGGCCTGGACGTAGACATCTGGTATTCCCAGGATCGGCGAGCCGCAGAGCGTCCCCTCACCCCGTGGGAGCGTGATAATATTTCTGCTGTTGCCTTGGCTGATGAGCGCAAACACCGCCTAATCCCTGAAAACTGGGACGACCGGGTTCCCAAAATCCTGCGCTTGGCCTCAGAGGACCAGCGGGTCGAACGAATTTTTGTACACCCGACCATCAAGCGCCACCTGTGCGAAATATCCGGCGAAGATAACGAGTGGCTGCGCAAAGTGCGCCCCTGGTGGGGGCACAATTACCATTTTCATGTACGCCTGGCGTGCCCAGAGGGAAGCACCAACTGTAAGCCCCAGGCTCCGGTGACCACTGCAGCCTGTGGCAGTGACTTGGATTGGTGGTTTAGCGATGACTTCTATGCAATTCTCAATGGCACTAAACCCCAGCCGAAACAGAAAAAGCCGAAACCAAAGACCTTGCCCCAACAGTGCGAACAGGTATTAACCGCACCTTCGGCAGGCACTACGACGGAATAATTTTATGATTAACACCTTGCTTATCTGCGGCGGTGGCGGCAGCGAGCACGACGTATCCCTCAGAACTGCTGATTTTATCGAGGACAAGTTGTCAGCGGCAGAGGACATCGCCCTATTGCGGGTGGAAATGGATAGCAGTGGCTGCCTTACCGACAGCCAGGGCCGGGTTTACCATATCTTTTACGATCGCAAAATTCGCGATGAAGAAGGTAACTCCTGGGATGTGGACTACGTAATTCCTGCAATTCACGGCTACCCGGGAGAGACTGGCGATTTGCAGTCGCAACTGGATATGTTCGGCATCCCCTATTTCGGCTCTGCACCTGAGCCCAGCAAAATCTGCTTTAACAAAATTAAAACCAAGATGTGGCTCAGCGCTCTGGGTATTGAAAACACACCTTACGAGTTTTTGCACAGCACTGAAGTCGAGGAACTACAAAAAGCTCACGATGCCCTGGAGAACTGGGGCGAGGTATTTGTAAAAGCCTCCAATCAGGGATCTTCCGTAGGTTGCTTTAAGGTCCGTGACAAAGAGGGCTTAGAGGCCGCGATCGAAGACGCCTTTAAACTCTCCCCTTATGTGCTGATAGAAAAAGCATTGAAAGCCAGAGAGCTGGAAGTTGCGGTTTACCACTACAACGATGATGTCATCGCAACCCGCCCGGGAGAAGTACGCGCCCCAACAGATACTTTTTACACTTATAAGGAAAAGTATGCCGAGGGCAGCCGCGCGGTCACCTTTATCGAAGCTGCTGATCTTCACGAAGAACAGCTTCAATGGATAGCCGAAGTATCCCTGCGCACTTTCAAGGCCCTAAAGCTTAAGGATTTGTCCCGCATAGACTTTTTCCTGACAGAGACCGGCGAACTCTACCTCAATGAGGTCAATACTTTTCCCGGTATGACCCCAAACTCCATGTTCCCCAAAATGATGGAAAACCACGGGCACAATTTCACCGAATACCTGGCCGGTCTGATCCGCTCTGCGGTATCTTCACCTAACGACAAGACATAATTAAAAGGGGCCTGTTGGCCCCTTTTCTTTTTTGCTCATTTCGATCCGACGGGCTAGTGCAACAACCACCCCTGTTGACGTCGCCGTGAAAACTGGCCGCGCAGAAACTCCATCTGATCGCCGCGAATCCGCTCACTGTTAATCAGGGCAAGGTATTCAGCTGCATTGGGACAGAAGGGCAAGGCCAACAGCTCCATGTCGATATTTTCCAATAGTTGATTGCCCTTATGCTGGTTACAGCGCCTGCAGGCCGCGACCACATTTTCCCAGGAATCAACTCCGCCTTTGGAAACAGGAATAACATGGTCCCGTGTCAAATCCACACTTTTAAAGAAATTACCGCAATAAAGACAAGTATGGGAATCGCGAAAAAACAGTGCTCGATTTGTTAGGGGTGGGCGCCGGCGCGGACGGGCCATACGTGCACCGCCACAGGCGATAATAGCGGCCAGATCGAGGCTGGAACGATCGCCATTGCGATTAAAGCCTCCTCTCACCCGCTGGACAAC
The DNA here is from genome assembly GCA_032615215.1 of Microbulbifer sp. MKSA007. Classification (NCBI taxonomy): domain Bacteria; kingdom Pseudomonadati; phylum Pseudomonadota; class Gammaproteobacteria; order Cellvibrionales; family Microbulbiferaceae; genus Microbulbifer; species Microbulbifer sp. MKSA007. The sequence continues at coordinate 4,587,276 of CP128433.1, forward strand.
ACCTCCCAGCGACCATGTAACCAGCTCCCGCACGTACAAACAGGATGCCTCTTGCCAACTCAGCCACTCCAGCGGTTGACCCGCCAGATTTAAACGCAATATTCTCGCGTGCATAACCTCGCCTCCCCACAGTCGAATAGAACAAGGCAGCCCCGGAACTGTTTCCGTGTAATCACAACGGTTTTTATAAAGAAGAAAAAAGAAGTTTTGGAGTGACAGATCGAAGGGACTGGATGACGATGACAGAAGCTGGCGCGATTCGCAGCATTAGAAAAAACTGCCACCTTCGAAAGTAAAAGCTTGCTCCCAGACAAGATGGAGGAGTCTGAAAGCTTTTTTACCAACGAAAATACAGATGCCCACAGGCGTAGTTTTGCCTTGGGTAATACGGGCACTTCTGCTGGTAGATTACTGAATGCGCCACCCTCCGCCGGCCCATGGGTAATTTGGCCGGCCTATCAACATTAAAGCGGATAACTATTACAAATTCCAGGCAGCGACATGCCGCTGATGGAATAACAGCAAATTACAAAAGAAAGGTGTAAATTGTAGAAAGCGTTGCAGGCAGCAACAGGCAGGTTAAAGCAGAATGTAAAACACCGCCCAGGCAATCCGGCCCGGGCGGTGCGTCTCACAGGATGGTGCCCATATCCCTAGGGCGAGCGGCGCAATCCATTTATCCATTGCCGCAGTAGTGCAGTCCCTTTCGCGTCCTTGCAAGTTAATTATGGACATCAAGGGAGAAAAAGTAGGGGAAATCTGCTGAATTTTGTGTAAGAGATATCTCACAAACTGAGTTACCTGTTACAAAAGGGAGGGAAGACAGGAAATTAATCCCGTGTTAACTATAGGGGTAAATAGATAAGCGCGGCAACTATAAACATCTTTATTTCAAGTTCAATCGATACCATGAAGAAAACGTTGAAATATACGCTAATATTTTTTATCGCCCTCGGCGCGGTGCTTTCTACCGCCTTAGCCACCTTTAAATCCAGCGTCAGCGTGCCTTGGCGCCAGCTGGTCGGTGGTGTCAAAACAACAGAAAAAGAAGTGACAGGCCGGCTGACCGCAGCAAATGGATACTCGGTCCAGTTATTTGCAGGGGATGTTCCCGGCGCACGCTGGCTCACAGTGACCCGCAATGGAGACATCATCGTCTCTCAGCCTAAACATGGCAAAGTTTCACTTTTATTACAAGATAAAGACGGCGACGGCCGCAGTGACGGGCAAAAGACCCTTATTGATAATCTTCAACGGCCCCACGGATTATTGCTACACGACGGCTGGTTATATATTGCCGAAAGTGACGCAGTTGGACGGGTTCCCTTTGATCATTCTGATGGGCGACTCGCTGGGCGCTACCAGAGAATTATTGAAAATCTTGAGGACGATGGACACTGGACAAAAACTATTGATATGAGTCCCGATGGATGGCTTTTTCTCAGCAGTGGTTCCAGCTGCAACGTTTGTATTGAAAAAGATCCTCGCCGCGCAACCATCATGAGAATGAAACCAAACGGAGATAATTTTGAAATATACGCCACCGGCCTGCGTAATAGTGTGGGGTTCGATTGGTCTCCAAAAGATGGCGGACTTTACGCAACAGATAATGGCCGCGATTGGCTCGGCGACAACTTGCCGCCAGATGAGCTCAACCTGATTCGCAAAGACCAATTCTACGGATGGCCCTACGCTTACGGTGACCGGGTTCCCGATCCGGATCTTGGGGTGGATGCAAGCCCTGAAATCCAGCAAAAGATTGCTGACTCAATTCCTGCTGTGTACGAATTTCGCGCTCACAACGCGCCACTCGGGATTAAATTTTTGCGCAGTGTGGAACAGCCTAAGGATTATCGCCATGCAGCGCTGGTCGCCCTGCACGGCTCGTGGAACCGCAGCGTGAAAGATGGTTATAAAGTTGTCTCCCTGCACTGGAGTAACGACGGGGAAATTCAACAGAGGGATTTCCTGTGGGGATTTCTCAGTAATGACCGCCAAACGGTTTACGGCCGCCCTGTCGCCATCGCCGAGGATAAACTGGGCAACATCTATATTTCCGATGACTACGCCGGTGCAGTTTATCGTGTGAGCCAAGGGACCCCTCGCCAAGCTGTATTGACAACACAGCAGCCACAACTGCAAAAAACATCCACGGCCAACGCGCTTTCAATAGATGCCGAGGTGGTGCAACTGGGCGCGCAGCTCTATCGGTCTAACGATTGTGCCCACTGCCATCAGGCCCAGTTTCCCCTGCGCAACCTGTCCGCTAAATACACAGCGCAGACCCTGGCTGACTACTTCGATGCCCCAACACCACCAATGCCTAACTACAACTTTACGGCGGTGCAGAAAAAAGCCCTGGCGCACTATCTATTATCCCAAGAGTCGAGCCTCTAGGAATTGCACGCCTAAACGACACTGAGAAGAGGCTCCCGGATGAGGGGGCCATGGAATTGACCCCCGCAGCGCCAGCCGCTAAGGTTGCCCCGCAATTAAGAGGCGATGCTATGGCGGCAAAGAAAAAAACAGCAACTTTTGAAGAGAGTCTCGAGGCGTTAGAACAGCTGGTTGAGCGACTCGAAGGCGGAGATCTCCCATTGGAGGAGGCTCTCGCTGATTTCGAAAAGGGAGTGAAACTCACCCGGGAGTGCCAACAGAAGCTCGCCAAAGCCGAGCAGAAAGTGAAGCTGTTAATTGAAGAGAGCGGCAATATCCGCGAGCTCCCCTTTGATGCCGACGACAACTCCGGGGACCCAGTTTAAGTGAGTTCCGCAAACCTGCCAGAGGAGCTGAAAGCCTTTCTACAGGCCTCCTCCACACGCGTCGAAAGCCGAATCCAGCAGGCGCTCAACACCCCGATCGACGGCTCAGAAAAGCTGTTCGAAGCAATGCGCTATGCCGCACTGGGCCCCGGCAAACGCCTGCGCCCCGCTCTCGTCTACGCCTGTGCCCAGGTTTTTCGGGGTGTCGATTTTGACCTGGCCTATTGCGATAGCACAGCGGCGGCCCTGGAGTGCATTCACGCCTACTCCCTGGTCCACGACGACCTGCCGGCAATGGATGACGACGACCTTCGTCGAGGTCGCCCCACCTGTCATATCGCCTATGACGAAGCCACAGCCATTCTCGCCGGCGACGCACTGCAAACCCAGGCTTTCGAGTTGCTTCTCGCAGAACCGCTCGCGCCTCAATTGCAGTTACAACTTATGCGTGAGCTCGCCACTGCGGCGGGGGCCCGAGGTATGGTCGCCGGCCAGGCTATCGACCTGGACTCCGTTGACCAAACCCTGACCCTGGATCAGCTGGAGCCCATGCACCGCCTGAAGACCGGGGCTCTGATTTGTGCCAGCGCACGTATGGGCGCACTGCTGGGGGGTGCCAGCGAGAGGGAGCTGGAGATTATTACCGGCTACGCCCAAGCTATTGGACTGGCATTCCAAGTTCAGGACGATATTCTCGATATCACTGCTGAAACTGCGGTTCTGGGCAAAACCCAGGGCGCCGATGCCCTGCGCAACAAACCCACTTATGTCTCTCTGCTCGGCGTCGACGGCGCCCGGGACAAGCTGGCAAAACTGCACGCCCAGGCCTCCCAGGCACTGCAAAGTCTCGATGGCGATACCCTGCTACTGCAGCAGCTCGCAGACTATATCGTGCAGCGCGGACACTAAGTCACAGCCTTGCCTGTGGGGTTTGGGATGCAATATGCCCGCCACGGGCATACAATCCCCCTCAATATCACCATCTGTTGCAACTGATACATTTGATGCTCGAAGAAATTCCACGCACACGCCCGCAGACACCGCTACTCGACTCGATCGACGACCCGGCGCAGCTGCGCGCCCTCGATGAACGCCAATTGCCGGAACTCGCCAGCCAATTGCGCGAGTACCTGCTGTATTGTGTCGGCCAGACCGGCGGGCACTTTGGTGCCGGTCTCGGTGTGGTGGAACTGACCATCGCCCTGCATTACATATTCAATACCCCGGAGGACCGGCTGGTTTGGGATGTGGGCCACCAGACCTACCCCCATAAAATCCTCACCGGTCGCCGCGAACAGATGCTGTCCATGCGCCAGCAAGGGGGCCTGTCCGGCTTCCCCAAGCGCAGTGAGAGCCCCTACGATACCTTTGGAGTCGGCCACTCCAGCACTTCGATCAGCGCCGCCCTGGGTATGGCCCTGGGCTCCCCTGACGATCGCAAGGTAGTGGCGGTGATTGGTGATGGCGCCATGACGGCGGGAATGGCTTTCGAAGCCCTGAACCACGCCTCCCATACCGGCAAGGACATGTTGGTTGTTCTCAATGACAACAGTATGTCTATCTCAAAAAATGTCGGCGGCCTGGCTACCTATTTCGCCAAAATCCTGGCCAGTAAAACCTACCTGAATATGCGCGAGGGCAGCCGTAAGATACTGTCTGCCATCCCCAAAGCCTGGCAATTGGCGCGACGCACCGAAGAGCATGTCAAAGGTATGATCACGCCGGGTACCCTGTTCGAAGAACTGGGTTTTAACTACGTGGGCCCCCTGGATGGCCACAACATGCACGACCTGGTCCACACCCTGCGCAACTTGCGCAGCCAGCCGGGCCCGCAACTCCTGCATATTGCCACCATCAAGGGCAAAGGCTTCGGCCCCGCTGAAGAAGATCCGGTGGGCTACCACGCGCTGAACAAGCTGGAGCCGGAAGCCAAGGTGCAAGTAGCCATACCCGGCAAGAAGAAACTGCCCAAGTACCAGGATATTTTTGGCCAGTGGCTGTGCGATGCCGCAGAGCAGGACGAGCGCCTGGTCGCTATTACCCCGGCCATGTGTGAGGGCTCCGGTATGGTGGAGTTCTCCAAGCGCTTCCCGGACCGCTTCCACGACGTAGCCATTGCCGAACAGCACGCCGTCACTCTCGCTGCGGGCCTCGCCTGTGAAGACCAGAAGCCGGTAGTTGCTATTTATTCGACATTTTTACAGCGCGGCTACGACCAAATGGTGCACGATGTGGCAATCCAAAACCTGGATGTCACTTTCGCCATCGACCGCGCCGGCCTGGTTGGGGAAGACGGCCCCACGCACGCGGGTAGTTTTGACCTCACATTTATGCGCTGCCTGCCCTACCTGGCTATCGCCGCGCCCAGTGACGAAAACGAATGCCGCCAGCTGCTCTATACCGCCTACAAACACAGCGGCCCCACTGCTGTGCGCTATCCGCGCGGAACTGGTATGGGTACCGCCATCAACAAGGAAATGACAGAGCTACCGATCGGCAAGGGGCGCCTGTTGCGCCAGGGCAGTGGTGTAGCCATCCTCAGCTTCGGAACCTTACTCGGCCCCGCTATGGCCGCTGCAGAGCAGCTGGGGGCCTCCGTAGCCGATATGCGCTGGGTAAAACCCCTGGACGAGACACTGATCGATGAACTTGCCGAGAGTCACCAACTCTTAGTTACCATCGAAGAGAACACCATTGCTGGTGGTGCTGGCAGTGCCGTACTCGAATACCTTAATAGCACTGCGCGGTCGGTACCGGTGCTGCAACTGGGGCTTCCAGATCAAATTATTGAGCACGGCAAGCACAAAGACCTGCTGGCGGCCATCGGCCTCAATGCCTCCGGTATTGAGGAACAGATTCGCAGGCGCTTGCAACTGATCAATCACCAGGAGTTTGGCAGTCGCACAGCGGCAGCCAATTGACCCAGCCCGCCTTTGGCAGCCAGCTAATGCGGCTGGCTGCTCTTCGAATGCCCGGCAATAAATTGCCGGCAGTGGTAACAAACCACCCATTGACTAAATCCGGCCACTATTGGGGCCACACGTTTTCACTTGAGGGGATTATGTCGTTTATCAGAAAAGCCCTATTTACATCCCTGGGACTTGTTGTGAGCCTCAATGCCTCAGCGATGGACCAGGACACCTTCCGAAAAGCTTACAAATCCCTTCCTGAGCGCAGCGCCTCCGAGCGACTCACCGCCCTGCAGGATTTGCGCTATCGCTGGATCATGGAGAGTTATCCCAGCCAGGCAACCTACGAGGGCTATCCCGGGCAAAATCATCGCTGGGTGGATAACTCTCTTAAGTCTGTGGAACTGCGTCAAAAGCAGACCAGAATCCTTTTAGGGGCTGCACGTAATATCGATCAAAGCGATCTGCCAGCCGAACAACAATTGGATTACCAGCTGCTCTACCAGGACTTGTTGGGAGAAGTGAAAGGCTTCCAGTTCCCGGACCACCTGCAACCGCTTACCCATATGAGCGGCATCCAACGCAGTATACCGGAAGTAATCAACAGCATGCCCAAGCGCACTGCAACCGATTATGAGACGATAATCAGCCGTCTGGAAAGGTTGCCAATCCTGATTGAACAAACCCAGGGGCTGATGCGCCGGGGTCTGCGCAAAGGAGTCACGCCACCACAAATCACCCTGCGCGACCTACCGCGTCAAATACGCGCACTGGTACCTGCCGCGCCGGAGCACAGCCCATTGCTGACAGCATTTAATCAAATGCCTGAGGCCATTCCAGCAACTAAGCGGAAAAGCCTGCAGCAACGCGCCTATGCCATTTACAGCAAACAACTGGTACCGGCCTGGCAGGGTATGGCTGAATTTGTTGAGCGCAAATATATTCCCGAGGCCCAGATAGATACCGCTTTAACCAGCCGCCCTGATGGTCTGCGCTGGTACGCCCATAAAGTGGAAGAGAATACCACCACCGACCTCAGCCCCGAGGAGATCCACCGCATTGGGCTTGCGGAAGTGAAGCGAATTCGCGGGGAGATGGATAGAGTTATCCAGAAGACAGGCTTCCAGGGAGACTTCAAAGCATTCACCGAGTTTCTGCGTACCGACCCGCGCTTTTACCACACCAGCCGGGAGGGGTTACTGCGGGATTACCGCGATATTGCCAAGCGCATTGATGCAGAGCTGCCCGCTCTGTTCGGCACCTTGCCACGCCTGCCCTATGGCGTGAAACCTATACCCAGTTATTCAGAACAATCCCAAACCACAGCTTATTATCTGCCCGGCTCCAACGAAGCTGGCCGTGCAGGTATCTTCTTTGCCAATACCTACAACCTGCCCAGCCGCCCAAAATGGGAAATGGAGGCGCTCACAGTGCACGAGGCGATGCCGGGTCACCACCTGCAAATTGCCTTGGCACAAGAGCAAACTGATATTCACCCACTGCGCCGTATGGCTCTCTATACCGCATTTGTAGAGGGTTGGGGCCTTTACTCCGAAAGTCTCGGTTACGACCTGGGCCTGTATAAAAACCCCTACAGCGAATTCGGTGCACTCTCTTACGATATGTGGCGTGCAGTGCGTTTGGTTGTGGACACCGGTATGCATCAGCTGGGCTGGAGCCGCGAGGAAGCGATCGAATACTTTATGGAAAACAGCGCCAAACCGCTCCACGATGTGACCGTCGAGATAGACCGCTACTTAATTTGGCCCGGCCAGGCCCTGGCCTACAAGCTAGGGCAGCTCAAAATTAAAGAGCTGCGCAAAGAGGCGGAGGAAACCCTGGATAGCAATTTCGACATTCGCAGTTTCCATGACGCTCTGTTGGGATCTGGAGCACTGCCACTGAATATTCTTGAAGAGCGCATGGACAACTGGCTGGAAAGCCAGGCCTCTGTATCTGTTCACATCGACATGCAGCAAGCTGAACAACCCGCCACCAGCTAACGATTTTTTGCGGCAGGGATTGCCTGCCCGCCTATTTATTCTCAATTTTCACCTACCTTTTGCAATGGAACACTGATCCATTGCAAAAGGGTTTTCTATCGGTGAACACTCACTACGACCTCGCCGTAATTGGGGGTGGCAATGCCGCTCTGTGCGCAGCGATAACTGCTGCCGAACTTGGGGCCAAGGTGATTATCCTGGAAACTGCCCCCAAGCCCTATCGAGGCGGCAATTCCCGCCACACCAGGGATATACGCTGTATGCACCGAGGCCCCCTGGGTCCACTGGAAGGTGATTACAGTGAAGACGAGTACTATGAAGACCTGCTAAAAGTTACCGGGGGTAAAACCAATGAGCAGTTAGCTCGGCTGGTTATACGCTCATCAGAAAAAGCGCTTCCCTGGATGCAAAAGCACGGCGTTCATTTCCAGCCGCCTCTGTCCGGCACACTATCCCTCACGCGCACAAATGCTTTTTTCCTTGGCGGCGGTAAGTCCCTGGTTAACGCCTATTACCGAACTGCAGGCAAATTAGGTGTTGATGTGCTGTATCGGGCACACGTTAAGCACCTGCAGCTAGAGGGCAATCATATTACTCGTGTCGACTATGTTTACGAGGGACAGCAATACCAAATTGAACCCAGGTCAGTTGTAGCAGCCTCCGGCGGATTCGAAGCCAATCTTAAGTGGTTGGAAAAAGCCTGGGGCCCAGCTGCTGAAAATTTCCTGATACGCGGAACACCTTATAACCGGGGTGTGGTCTTGGAAGATTTACTGGAGCAAGGCGTGCAGTCCGTCGGAGATCCCACCCAGTGCCATGCAGTGGCAATTGATGGGCGAGCGCCGAAGTTTGATGGGGGCATAGTAACCCGCCTGGATTGTGTCCCCTTTTCCATCGTCGTTAACAAGGAGGCCCAGCGCTTTTATGACGAGGGAGAAGATATTTGGCCCAAACGCTATGCCATCTGGGGCCGCCTTGTCGCACAACAGCCAGACCAGGTGGCTTTTGCAATTATCGACTCCAAGTCTTTAAAAATGTTTATGCCATCAGCATTTCCTCCGACCGAAGCGAACACCTTGGAGGAACTCGCGGAAAAAACCAGTTTACCCTCTGAAAAACTGATCGATACCATAGCAACCTTTAATGCTGCTTGTGGCAGTAGTGACGCTTTTCACCCCACCGAGCTGGATAGTGTCGCCACTACCGGCCTGACACCAGAAAAAACTAATTGGGCCCGCCCCATCAGCGAGCCACCATTTTACTGCTATAGCTTACGCACCGGGGTTACCTTCACTTATCTGGCGCTCAAGATTGATGAGAATGCCCAGTGCAGCACTGCCACAGGGCCGGTAAAAAACTTGTGGGCTGCAGGAGAAACCATGGCCGGGTCAATCCTAAGTCAGGGATATCTGGCTGGGTTGGGTATGATGATCGGCACCGTTTTTGGGCGTATTGCTGGCAGGGAAGCCGCTAACTATGCAAATGGATAATTTGGAAGAGGCACGGCGGCAAGCAGAAATCTGTAATGCCTGTCGCTATTGCGAGGGCTACTGCGCCGTTTTTCCAGCACTTCAACTACACCGCTCTTTCTCAGAGGGAACCATCACCCAGTTGGCCAATCTCTGCCACAACTGCCGAGGTTGTTACTATGCCTGCCAGTATACCGATCCCCACGAATTCAATATTAATATTCCTCAAGTCATGGCCGAAGCGCGACAGAAAAGCTGGGAAACTTTTGCCTGGCCGGGAGGTATTGCTAGAATGTTCCAAAAACGCGGCAGTCTGATCGCCCTGGCTACTATCATCGGATTTGCCGTTATCTTTTATGTAATAAGAGTATTGAAACCCAGTGGTGGTGAGGGCTTCTACGCAATTGTTTCTCACGCCACTATGACCAGTATTTTTTTACCGGCCTTTCTTTATCCGCTGTTTAGCCTGGGGATAAGTTTACGTCGCTACTGGAGGAAAGTCGACGGGGAAAAAATTACCTGGGGTCAATTTAGAAGTGCATTAATTTCAGCAGGAAAACTTAAGAATCTATCCGGGGGCCACGGGGATGGATGTAACTTCGAAGAGGAAGACCGATTCAGCAACCAGCGACGATACGCACACCAAGCTGTTCTATACGGCTTCTTATTGTGCTTTGCAGCTACCTGTTCGGGCACAGTAATGTATTACTTTCTGAACATGCCAGGGCCATACTCGATTTTTTCTATACCCAAATTACTTGGTATACCCGGTGGATTACTCATATTAGTGGGGTGTAGCAAGCTTATTCAGCTAAAGCTCAAGGCTGATCCAGAACTTGGCTCAGCAAGGGTTTGGAGCGGGGAGATGGGGTTTGTTGGCCTACTGTTATTCATCGCACTCAGCGGTCTATTACTTTTTTCCCTCGGGGGGACAGCCGCACTCCCCCTACTATTGGATTTACACTTGGGTGCAGTTCTCGCATTTTTTTTACTCACGCCCTACACTAAAATGTCTCATGGTTTTTATCGCATGGCAGCGTTGATTCGGGACGCTCAAATGAAATCCGAAAGCAAAAAGTAAGGCCTTATTACACTACCAATCAAAATTGATTCCAAAGTAAATTGAACGAGGCTCTCCAGGGAAATAACGGCTACCACTAAAACTACTGTAATCCGCACGCTCAGCGTAGGCTTTATCGGTAATATTCAGTATTCGTGTAGAAATTTCATATTGTTTCCACTGCCAGGCCAAATGGAGGTTCAGTAAGTCATGTCCTGGATACCGATGAGCATTTTGAGGATCTGTAAAATAGCTACCCTGATGTAACCATTCAAGCTCCGCCGATACCAAAGAATTCGGGGACCAGTGAAGTCGATAACTACCAAAGGTCTTTGGTGCAGTATCTACAAGATTTCCATCCAGATCTACACCTTGCAACTCCCTTTGATCTGCATAACGATGTTCTGCATAGCTGGTACTCACCTCTAGCCGTAAGCTTTCAGTGAATTCATAATCTACAGCCAACTCAACTCCCCAGTGCCGGGTTTTGCCATTGGACTGGTTAAAATAGTCGACATCACGAAATATTACACTCTCCTTTTTCATCGTATAAGCCACCCACTCATATGACAATGAGTTGCCGATTTTCCTCAGCCCTATTTCAAAGCTATTAATTTCCTCTGGATCCAGCTCTGCTACCGTCTGCTCTCGCTGTAATCGATATAACTCTGTCGCTTGGGGTACACGATAACCCTGGGCCAATTGAGTAAAGAGTTGTAGTTCATTACTTAACCATAATAGCGCTCCCAACTTGGGGGATATATTGTTAAAGCTATCTTTTCGGTCATTTGGCCGGCTAAACCGACAGCCTCCAAAGTCACAGGGTAATCCATTTTCATCTGTGCGCCCGGGAAGCATTTGATTATCGTAGTCATAGTGTGCAGATTCAATCCTGACTCCACCAGTGATTTCCAATTGATCATTAACCTTCCAGGTTGCCGATGCATAGGGGGCGACATTCCAAGCTACGACTTCATAATCGTAGTGCTTTCCCATTGGTATGGTTGCTTGCAGAAATTCAGAGCCCTCGGTAACACTCTCTTGGGCTTCCAGGAGATATCCTTTACTTAATTCAGTATCAATACCAGTTAGCAGATTTAGCTGCTCATCCAGCTCCAGATAGTAACTGCTTCTTACCCCAACACTCTCCTGGCCATTTTCCTCCATTGGTTGCCCCGGTAAATAATGCTGCAGAAAACGCATGTCAGTTTTACGGAGGTAAGGAGCCAAATGTAATTGACTAGTTTGATTCACAGGTATATCAATCAGAGAGTAAAATCTGAGAGAATTGGCATCTCGAAACGCCTCTGGATTAGGGTTGGTACGACTCAATCGACGATTGCGGTAAACTCCGCCACCCTCGAGGTAACCAGCCGTCTCCTGATTTAAGCTTGTCGCTACTAGACGAGTTCGAACTCTGCTATCACCGACCTGGTGGGTATACTGGATGCTAGCCTTTTGCTGGTCCAATCCTGACTGATCCCTATATCCTCCATCAGTCATCAAATACAAATCTGCACTGATCACATCACCTTCAATACTGAGGCGACGATCTGCTGATACACCCAGTCGATAGTAATCGTGGGGCCCCGCTTCAGTGTTGAGAGATCCATTCTCTCCTTCTACAGGATCGCGGCTGATAACATTGATCAATCCATGCATTGCATTAGAGCCATAGAGGGTACCAGCAGGCCCTCTAACCACTTCGACATGCCGAGCTGTCTCGCTGAAGGATTCAAATAACTCATTGATATTACAAAATCCATTTGCTCTCAATGGAATCCCATCTTCTGCTGTCAACAAACCACCACAGGCTCCTGCACCAGTCAGTACTGGAGAACGTAGGGCTGGCAGGTATTCCTGTCCATTCCCTCTTGCTAGGTTTGCTCCAGGTACACTCACCAGGCTTTGTTGAATATGGGTATTACCACTTTTTCTGAGTACATCATTATCTACAACAGAAATACTCTCCATCCGCTGTGAAATATCCTGTTCATATCTACCCGCAGTCACAACGATAGTTTCAATCTGAGTTTCACTGCTATGTGAAAAACTGATCGGAAGCAGAGCCAGTGCAATATAACCCAAAGTGATCTTATTTATGATCCTCAAGTCCACATCCCTATTCTTTAAAAGATAGAATATCTTATGTTGTGTCCAGATAATATCAGAAAATCATATTCATAATCCTTATAAATATTAGCTAGCTCTAGCTTCCTTACTAAATGGCGTAGAATTTAATATTTTACTTCTCGTTACTCTTTACGCAATAAAAAATGCAAGTAACAATTAGACAAAGAAACAAAAAAGATCAAAACTCTTAACAATTTTTACAGAGAGATTATCTTTCGAGTACAAGCACACTAAAGTATAAAAGTAAGTATATTCAGAGTTCTGCACTAGTCATAAAGAAGAATAGATTCTGCATAATTGTATATACTATCACTATAGAAAATTATCTGGCGCTAAAGTAACCAATATAAACCTAAAACACTAAATCAGGATAGGTGCTAACAGCATAACTATATAAAAACAAAGAATTTATTAACGTGGTCAGGAGCTAGCTTCACAGAGTAGGGCTTAAATATTTTAGCCAGATCGAAGATCTGGCATCGTCGACATACTTAGATTTAAGCCTTCATATATACAGATAAAGATTTAAACAGGTCATGTCTCTCACTGTTTTCTACTCTATTCTAATCTCTTTCATAATAGGTATAACCTTGCATACTTGCATTGAAGGTCTTAATTATTTGCTGACGTTCACGAGCACTAATACGCCCACTGCGAACAGCCGCTTCAACCTTATTACGAAAACGCGTCTTTACTTCATGCGGCTGATACTCGACATAACTTAAAACATCCTCAATAGTATCCCCATGAACCTCTTTCACAAACTCAAAGCTGGCATCTGAATTCAGTCTCACACTGACAACATTCGTATCACCAAATAAATTATGCAGATCACCTAGAGTTTCCTGATAAGCGCCCACTAGGAAAACACCGAGATAATACTCCTCGCCGTGCTTTATTGAATGCAGAGGTAAGGTTTTTTCGACTTCCTGGTTGACTACGAATCGCTCAATTTTCCCATCACAATCACAGGTAATGTCGGCCAAGATAGCACGCCGACTTGGAGTCTCATTTAGTCGATGAATAGGCATAACAGGAAATAACTGATCAATAGCCCAGCTATCAGGTAAGGACTGAAATAAACTAAAATTACCATAATAGATATCAGCTAGTGAATCTGCCAAGCCTTCCAGATCTTCAGGTATTCGCTTCATTTCTGAAAGAGTCTCTTTTATACGATGCAAAACATTGTAATAAATTATCTCTGATACAGAACGAACACGAAGATCTATTTGGCCACGCTTGAATAATTCGCGAACTTCGTCCCGATAAAACTGCGCATCATTGAAGCACTCTTGTAATCTTTGAGGCTTCAAATAAGTCAGAATTTCACGCATATTTTGAAGCAATTGATGCTCATCTTCCTCAGCTTCTTTTAACTCTTCTGAGTCGAAACTTACAACATCAAGGATATTAAAGAGCAAAATTGATGTGTAGGCTACAGTAGCACGACCAGACTCCGTAACAATTATCGGGTGGGGTAAGTTATTACTATCTAATGTACTCTTAATTGTATCAATGATATCTTCGCAGTATTCCTCAAGTGAGTAATTTCGGCTTTGTCCAGTACTTGACTGTCTACCAGTGTAGTCAACTGCTAAACCACCACCTAAATCAATATACTTTAATGCCGCGCCCTCTTTACATAAATCGGAGTAATAGCGACAGGCTTCTAGTACACCACCGCGGATATCGCGGATGTTAGGAATCTGAGAGCCCAAATGGCAATGTAGTAACTCAAGGCAATTGAGCATTTGATGCTCGTTTAAGTAATCAACCACATGTATAAGTTGACTTGATGACAGTCCGAATACACTTCTCTCACCACTAGTAGCACTCCAATGCCCACTCACTTGAGTCGTCATTTTAACGCGCACGCCAATATGAGGGAAAATATCTAACGCTTGACTTCGCTCTACAATAATCGGCAGTTCGGTTAAGGTTTCAATAACAAAGATACATTTCAATCCAAGTTTTGTTGCCTCTAACCCCAATTCTATAAATTCTTGGTCCTTATAGCCATTACAAATAATTAGGCTATCTAGTTCTTCGATAGTGGATAAAGCTGCAATCATTTCGGCTTTACTACCAACTTCAAATCCATGTTGATAGCGAGAACCAAACTGAGCTACTTCATCGACAATTTGGGCCTGCTGGTTTACTTTAATTGGATAAACACCTTGGTATTTATTCTGGTAATCCAGTTTTTCGATTATCTGACGGAATGTTTCATTAAGTGAGCTAATACTTTTATCAAGAATATTCTCGACACGCAGTAAAATAGGCATGTGTAAACCGCGGTCCTGCATACCCTCTATGATTTTCATCAAGGGAACAGCGTCTGCCTCATCATCACTAGGATTTTTTACGACAACATTACCCTGTGAATCTATATCGAAATAACCATTGCCCCACTGGTTAACCCCATAAATATTCCCTGCCTCAGCCATATTCCACTGAGTATTAACTTCACTCTTGAGTTTATCTTTCTCTAACATCTTTTTACCATTAAGAATTCATTAGATTCCACTGAAGTGAACATTCCACACCTTGCGCAAATCGTAAGAAGTGGGAATCAATGCAATCTATGATCTCTTTTAACTCCGCGTCAGAGTTAGCACCACAACGCAAATCCAATTGATCACCACTTCCGTTCATATCACAGAAACCCATATCAAACTCAATATGGCCGCAATCGCTGCTCCAGTGGGCATTAACTTTGTGAGCGAAGTGCTTACATAAACGCCTAATCATCCTCTCGCTGTCAATATGAATTACCGTTGAAAAAGCTAAAAATTGGCTATCATGCTCAGCCTCAACTTTATTAATAGTGCTCATATCCCCACTTCTTAATTAAATCACTTTATGCCGAGCCAACTTTTAAACGAAAAGATGTATTCAGCAATTAACATCTCTGGTAATGATAATCATTATCAAAGATGTTAATTGCTTTCATGGCCGAAAAAAACCACTTTTACAATTGTTACGGCAGTATAATAGCTAATAAAAACCGTCGATAATTAAAACATTTTGAACTCAAAGACAGCTTTAAGCTTGCTAATGTTAAACAAGCCTGATTAGAATTTTAGAAAGGAGAAAATACTTGAATAATGCCTAAACCGATACTTAGTACACCTAAATTTACCGTTTAACTTAAGCTAGTCTTTTATTATGAAAATCTATAACCTTTGCCATGAATCGTAGCAAAGCGGTCAGCCGATATACCAACTTCAATAAACTTTTTCCTGATACGACTAAGATGCATCTCAAGGCTTCGATCATAACGGGAAAATTGCCTGTTGAGTACCGCACGATATAAAAATTGCTTACTAACTACCTTGAATCGGTTCTCAGCGAGTATCCAAAGTAATCGAAATTGAATAGGTGTAAACGCTAAATTATCTCCCCTATAAAAAACCTGCTGCCTTGATTTTAATAACCTTAAATGATCGATATCAATCTCACCCTCAATGTTACTTTCCCCCTTGTGAGTCCTACGCAGTATTGCGTTTACACGCAGCACTATCTCAGTGGAATCAATCGGTTTGGATATAAAGTCATCAGCCCCCTGCTGAAAGCTCTCTATCCTTTTTGCCGTTGTATTAATTGAAGAGAGAACAATTACAGGCGTTTGCCCCCAGCTACGTATAGCCTGTAAAGGTGATAAATCATCATTGGTGGGCAAAAACGCATTAACTAAAATAAGATCAAAATAGTCTGCGGGCATTACCATCAACCCTTCACTAACATCTTGACATTGAGTGACATTAAATCCTTGCTTTTGCAAAGTGCCGCTCAATTGTCTGCTTATTTTAGTATCACTTTCCAATATTAAAATATGCGCAGTTGCCACAACAGCCTCTTATCCACAACCAAATTAAAACTTGAATTTTTTGAATCCAAAATTATTCATAGCGCAAAAATACTCTCGCCCACCGACGACCTTAATATGGAGGAACCCGACTGGAACCTACACATAGCTCTTACTTTTGACGTCTGACAGTAATTTTAATAGTACATTTTCTAAACTATTTTCAATGGATACACATATGACTTACCAGGACATTTAGCACTGCAAAACATTAATACTGCTGCGCACTTCCTGTACAACCATTGCACGGGACACGCCACCAACACGCTTAGTGCCCAACACAATATTGCATTGGCTCAAACACAAATCTATTCACATTTAGAACACCAAAACTTCACAATGCAGCTTTATGTATCAACCTAAATTCACCGATATTAATGATAATCACTATCATTTGCAACAAGTGAAATATATAATACTCCCTCAGAACCTATTTTCTCATGATTTGAGACACTTTAATGTCAGCCCAAAATCCAGCGCTTTCCGGTCGTATCGTCAAGACTTTTTTTACTATGTGCTACCTTCAATAGTCGGCTTAGTTGCAATAACAAGCGCCAACCTGATTGATGGCTTTTTTGTCGGCAACACCATAGGTACAGACGCTCTCGCTGCAATCACTCTAATGATCCCGTACTTCACTTTGTTGATAGCTATTGCCATCATGCTGGCAATAGGCGGGGCTGTGAGCGTAGGTAAAGCCATAGGTGAGAAAGATCCGAAAACAGCAAACGCGATCTTCAGCCAATCCCTTATTGCCGCTGTGGTTATTAACACTCTGTTAGCGCTGGGCAGCTTAGCCTTCAATGATTTACTTTTTGAAATACTCAATATTTCAGCCCAGGTTGCTGTATTAGCAAGGGAATATTTCGACGTCATTCGCTGGGTGTTCATTTTACAGCTAACCACAATGGTGCTGTATTATTTTGTACGTGCTGATGGCCATCCGATATTAGCCACATGTGCATTAGTAATCGGCGCTGCTCTCAATATTATTCTCGATGCTTGGTTTATCGTGTACTTGGAATTCGGATTAGCTGGGGCTGCTTATGCAACTGCAATAGCACAAGTTATACAGTTTTTAGTATTGAGCCGTTATTTTTTTAGCAAGAAAAGAACACTTAAGTTCGAATTACAACAAAGAAACTGGAAACTACTTCTTAACTCAGCTTATAACGGTATATCAGAGTTTATAAACGAGATATCTGTTGGTATTATTTTTTTCATTCTAAATACTTTAATGATAATGCGGCTAGGCGTAGATGGTGTAGCGGCATTTACTCTGGTCAATTACTTCATTTTCTTAAGTGTCATGCTTAGTTATGGTTTAGCTGATGCACTTCATATCGTTGTCAGTCAAAATTTTGGCGCTCGGCACTTAAATAGAGTGAAATCTTTTTTGTCAATTGCAATATTAAGTACCATCTGCCTGGGTATCATAATCGTTGCGCTGCTCGTTTTTTGGCCAGAAACTGTTCTGAGTTGGTTTACCAATGAACAAGATCAGGAAATATCCCGAGTCAGCATGCAATTATTGCCATTGTTGCTTCCACTATTTTTAATTAATGGGACTAACATCGTCTTAACCTGTTACTTAACAGCAATACACAAACCAAAACCTTCAGCTTTAATTGCTATTAACCGCAGCTTATTATTCCCCGCCGTATTTTTAATTGCCTTTTATTATATGTTGCCCAGCTGGCACTTATTACCAGCAGCAATAAGTGATTTATCATTTATTGTTGCACTGCCATTAGCAGAATGGTGCACCTTTTTGTTGGCCGCCTATTTTTGCTACCAATACAGGCCTACGAAGCTGAAAGTGAATCAAACTTCAGTCTAAGTAACACCAAGTGAGATACAGCTCTAAAACAATAGTAACAATTGTAAACTTACTTGCTGGTGAGAATGTGTATCATTATCATCTGAGTAAGTTCTTTTACTTAGTATCTCCAGGAGAATATCGTCATGCCATTCACCGCAAAAGAGCTGGCGGAAAAGGCTTCTTTTCAAGCATTTGCTAATGCATATATAAGAGAAGTTGACCCCGGTGTTTGGCATACAAGCTCTGATTGGCAATTACAAACTGGTGTGGCCCTTGAAGAAGAAAATGGTTATGCACTAGAACTTTATTTGAACGGAACTGGAGTTACACTTGCTTTAGAGGCTTCTTATCGTTCAATTGTCGGCCGACATGTATTTACTAAAAGCTATCGCAAATTAGCGAATCAATGGAATTGGCAACCCATAGATTTTACTTCTGCGATTATGATGTTAATAGATAACATTTATGCAAAAGATAATAACCAAAACAATAAGCCAAATACTCCAGCCAACAAAATAGAACTATTAAATCGCACTTTAGAAAGTCTTCAAATCATGCAGGATTATCTTACTAAGCGACTAGATGATCCTACACTTAATAGCTCCGATTATATTTGTTCTGAACAGTCTCTGTTATTTGGACATTGGCTTCATCCAACACCTAAGTCACGCCAAGGCATTCACTCTTGGCAACATGAAAAGTATACGCCGGAATTGAAATCTAAATTTCAATTACACTTTTTTGCCGTGTCAAAAGATCTTCTGGAGCAAGATTCTTTACTCGATGAGAGCGTTGAGGAAATTATCAATAATATATTAGGGGCCGATATCGATATTGATATCGATAAACAACTAATACCTGCACACCCCCTACAAGCACAGTGGCTGTTACACCAGGACTATGTTCAGCATTTACAACGTGACGGATTAATTGTCGACTTAGGTCTTATGGGTAAGATGTTTACGCCCACTTCTTCTGTCCGCACTTTGTACTGCAGTGAGCTGAATTATATGATTAAGCTCTCGATCCCTGTAAAAATAACTAATTCGCTAAGAAAAAATATGGCTCACGAATTAGATCCGGGATTAAATGTTGGAAAGTTGTTCTCATTAAGCAACTTCAAGCAAAAATTTCCACAGTTTGTTTTAATTGAAGATCCTGCCTTTATTACTGTTAAATTACCTAATATGCAGGAAACAGGCTTTGAAACTATTATACGGCAAAATCCATTCAGTAAAGATTCAAACAGTCTAGAACTACCCACAGTTTCAATCGCTGCATTGGTACAAGACCCTATCTTATCCGGAACTCAGTCTAAATTAGCGCAGCAAGTTTTAAGCTTGGCTTCCAAGCAGGGCATTAGCGTAGAAGAAGCAGCGTTAAAATGGTTTAATTGTTATTGGCAATGTGCAATTGAACCAACAATTAGACTTTACGATAGTCAGGGTATTGGTTTAGAGGCTCACCAACAAAATTCTCTATTAACTATTTATGATGACTGTCCAATTAGATACTACTATCGAGACAATCAAGGTTTCTACTTGTCAGAAAAAATGCAGGATGAGTTGCTCGAAGCTGTACCTGAGTTGAGGAATAATCCTGACTTATTTTATCCTGACAATATGATTGCAGACCGGTTTGGATACTATCTTTTTGTCAATCAGTTATTCTCAATTATTGGCCGTATGGGACAAGATGGCCTTATTGATGAGAATAAACTATTACAATTAAGTTACAGCAAGCTTAATCTTCTAAATTCTAGGGTACTGACAAGCGTCGGCAAAAACTTTACAGATAGATTATTTAATAATTCTAGTATTCCCTGCAAGGGAAATCTTCTAACTCGCGTTGAAGATGTTGATGAGCTGGAAGCGGAAAAAGAATTAGCCGTTTACACTAATATACGAAATCCTTTCTTCGACCTGCATCAAGAAAGCTTGACTACCCATAAGCAAGTTAACGAGGTGACTCTTGCTCACAGTTAACCCACGGCAGTATTTATCTCAACAAGCCCCAGAAATCTCTCCTTATAAAAATTCTGACAGCTACTTAGCTGAAGAAAAAAGAGTGATTCGCCAGCTCCTGGAAGCATTATTGTTCGAGCATCTTTGTGATTACTCTTATCATGATGGTTTTTTCTATTTTACATTAGGAAGATCTTTTTATCGTGCCTCAGGAAGAATTTCTGGTTTTAGTCGAATTAGAATCAATGCAGAAGAAATGTTTTTTTCTCAAAGAGATGAAATGCATGTAGATACAAAATTTCAGGCACAATGGATAAAAGATAAATCTCAAAGTATTGATTGGCAACCAATAACACTAAATGCCCTCATTGAGGACTTGCCTGCTTCTGTAGCAGTAAAGAAAAAGCTAGCGATTGAGCTCGAACAAACTGTTAAACTTTGCCAGTGGAACAATAAGCATTTAAACCGCCATATAAGCCGTCGTGAATTAACATATACCCAGTTAGAGTCTGCAATTGATGAAGGGCACCCTTATCATCCATGCTTCAAGGCACGAACTGGGTTTAGTGAGCTTGATCATAAACTTTATGGTCCAGAGTTTGGCAATAATTTTCAACTACATTGGTTGGCGATTAGACGATGCTATTTGAAGCGTCGATTTAACTCTGTAACTGAAAAAATATTTTGGGAAACTGAGCTTGGTGAACAATGTTACCAGCAGTTAAATACACAAATTAAAAATCTAACTTCCGATAGTACTGCATTTTCATTGATGCCTATCCATCCATGGCAGTGGAAGTTTTTAAAAGATAAACTTGAGCCCGCTATTGCTGATGGACAAGTATTTTACCTTGGAGAGGCTGGCGATCAATATCAAGCCAGCATTTCTATTCGTACATTATTAAATATTAGCCATCCTGAAAAAGCTAATATAAAACTACCTCTGAATATAATTAATACTTCTTCACTACGCACTATAGAAAGTCACACCATTTGTACTGCACCTGCTATATCAAACTGGTTAATACAAATTCTGGAGTCGGATAACTACCTGAAGCAAAATATGATTTTGCTGGCGGAGTACGCCGGAATAAGGCCTACAAATGATGGCACTGAACATCAGGAATGGATTGAGAATCTCGATGGTCAATTGGGTGTAATTTTTCGACAGAGCCTGCACTCATACTGTGATGAGAAAACTGTAATACCTTTTGTAGCCCTAAGTATAATAGAACAAGATGGCAGCCCTTTTATCGAGCCCTGGATTGCCGAATATGGTTGTCATAGTTGGCTGGAGAACCTGCTCGAAAAGGTGATTATTCCCATATGGCACTTACTAGTTCATCACGGTATTGCAATTGAGGCGCACGGGCAAAATATCTTATTGCAACATAAAGATGGTTGGCCTGAAAAAGTTATAGTGCGCGATTTTCATGAAAGCATGGAGTACGTTCACAATTACTTAGCACAACCGGAATTAGCGCCTACTTTTACTGACTTCGAGGAAGAATATAGTTTTGGCGGGCCAAACCAATATTATTGGATGGAAAGTGTCGAAGCTTTGCGCGAACTTTTAGTAGATACCTTATTGGTTTTTAATTTATCTGACTTGGCCGTATTACTTGAAGATTACTACCAATTTCCAGAAAGTGAATTCTGGAAATCAGTTTATCACAGCTTTAGAAAATATCAGCAATCAAACTTAACTGATCAAAAGCGCATAGCCCAAATCGATTTATTCCAACCGGAAATTAAAACCGAATCACTATTGGATAAGAAATTTCGCGGGAATCGTGAAACAGAATTTCATCATCACATAAGAAATCCGTTAGCAGACGCTGCTTTACATGATACCCAAAAGGAAACCTCCAAGACATCAATATCAGTGCCAGCAGTACCAGGAAAATCCTATGCTTACAATAAATGATAAGTTTTATAGTAAAGAAGACTTTAACGAGCAACAGCAGTCCTATGTCTCAATAAATACTATTAATGAGAGTAACGCTGTTGCGGTATGTGTTGAAGATAATTTTATTTGGTTGACTCTATGTTATTACTTAAAGTCAAAGAAAATATCTGCCATGCCTATCCACCCCAGTGTTCCAAAGGATACTGCAAAGCGTATGGCAGAAAAAGCTGGCTGCGAATTGCTGATTTATGGTGACTTAGCAGGATTAATTGAGCTACCGGCAACTAATTTGAATAAATCTGAAGCAGGTATTATTCAAATGAGCTCCGGCACCACAGGTGAGCCAAAATGCATATTGCGAAGCTGGGCGGATATTGATATTGAGGTAAAGAGTTATTGCCAGGCTTTCAGCGACCCGGACAGCATGACTCCAGTTGTCGCTTGTCCCGTTACCCATTCATATGGATTAATTTGTGGCGTAATGGTTGCTCTGAATCGGGGTCAGTCACCACTGATAATTAGCAATATCAATCCTAAATACCTTATCAAGAAGCTGCAGAGTTGTCAGCGTCCGCTTTTGTATTCTTCTCCGGTAATGTTGCAGGGATTATTACGTTTATGGCCGGCCAATAGCAAACTATTTGCTGCTATGACTTCAGGTTCCACTATGCCACAACAGGTATTTGAGCAGATTCAGGCACGTGTAGAAAACTTATATCAACAGTATGGATGCTCTGAAGCGGGCTGTATTAGTATAGGACAGGATTTATCTGCTGCTAACGATCAAGGAAAGCCATTACCTCATGTCGAAATTACCTGTGGTAATCTCGACAATAAACAGCAAGAGATAGTTGCTTATGTAAAAACTGCATCAGGAATTAAAACTGTTAAAACACAGGATGTCGGCTATTTGAGTGAAAATGGTCGGCTGCATTTTCTTGCACGAATGGATGACACAATCATCGTATCAGGGCTAAATGTATATCCTGCAGAAGTAGAAGATATCATACTTGAACACCCGCAAGTTAATGATGTAGTGGTATTTAAGATAGATGATCAATTTGCGGGCCAACGAGTTTGCCTACAGTATGTCGCTTCCCCAGCAATAGACCCCTCCGAACTACGCCAATGGTGCAGTCAACACTTAGCACTATTTCAAGTACCGCAAATATTACAGCCGGTCGATGAGATAATGCGAATGGCTAACAGTAAAGTGAACCGTAAGCAGATTGCGCTGAACTATCAACAGAACATACTAACCAGAACAAATAAAAGTAGTGAAGGAAAACAAGCTGAAAGAGCCAACTAGTAAGTAGGGGCTATCTATTGAGCAAACAAACAATATATTAATTATGCAAAAGACTGAAATAGTAGATTCGATTCAGAGCATACTTACTAATGAGTTGAATCTAACACATATAGAAGATGTTCAGCTTCACTCCAAGCTAAATGAAGATTTATACCTTGATTCCGTACTGATCCTGCAAGTACTTATTAGCTTGGAATTAAAGCTGGGAATTGATATACCCGATGAAGCCTTGAACTTGAAGGATTTTGATACAGTCGATAGCTTTAGTGAGTTTATATTAGGCCGGGTTAACTATAAGAGCGAGAATGGCGCTTCTCCCAAACATACCGATCCTCAAGAGAAATCAGGAGTCGAAATAGCTCCAGCAGAACAAGCTGAAGAGCAGACAGAAGAGTTTGAGGATATTAAAGTACATTGTTTTGTGAGTTGTCTATGCGAGTGTATCAAAGCAAATGATCATGTTGACCATAGACCATTTTATTTTGGTGTATGGGACGCCGATGTTGTAGTTGATAATGATTATTGTATCAACTATCACGCTGAGAATTTGAACCATGACTTCTTTCGAAACTGGTTCGAGAAAATTTATGGTGTCGAGGTAAAGTCCTGGTACAACCAAGGCTTATCCAAAAGCGACAATATTAACACCTTACTAACATTACTAGACAATAAATCTGCCAGTCAGAACATAATGGTAATGCTAGATATGTATAGGTTGCCAGAACGCGAAAATAAGTTTAACCAGAATCCATTCCCTCACTACGTAATGCTGGAAAATAGCCAAAATCCAGAAATGTTATTTATGTGGGATCCTGATTTTCGCTGGGAAGGAGAGCAAAATAAAAAACAAGTATTACACGCAATTGAGTCGGATGCTGTTGCTGGCGGTTATATCTTTGATAGCAGCCAAATTAAACCAAGCTCCAATCAGGCAATCCATGACTATTTTACTACCTGTTTGAACTTAAACAATAATCCGATGACGGATGCTGTGCGAAAAATTGTCAAGGCACATTTGGCTCCTGAAAGTCAGCTAAGCCCCTCTAATTTAAGCCGTGCTCTCACTCAGCTTCCCGTATTGGCTATTCGAAAGTATGCCTACGAACATGGCTTAGCATATTTTATGTTGCAGCTAAATTTGGATTTTGATGAATTTGAAACATGGTGCGACATTATTGAAGAGTTAGTTTCCACTTATAAGCAGATTCAATTTCGTTCTATGAAAATCGCGAATTACGCTACTGAAGGAAACTATCCATCCGAATCATCGACAGATATTAAAACAGAAATCATGCAGCTACTGGATCAACAAGATCAGCGAGAATTTAAAATCAAAGGTCAGCTACATACATTATTTCAACAATGGCAAAACCATGTAGCTATTACTAACAAAGAACGTTCCAATGAGGTGTGCATATGATTTTATCTATCTGTACAATCTCTTTTCGCCATCAACTGGTTTCAATTGATCATTTGGCAAAGTGGGCGAAGCATAATCATTTTCAGGGTATTGAATTGTGGGGAACTCACGCAAAAAACCTCGCCTCTCAACCAGAATATAATAAAGATTGGTTGGCGGACTACGGCCTAAAAATCACGATGTTAAGTGATTATTTAGCACTATATGCCACTGAAGCTGAGTTACATAAACAAGTAGAACATTTATGTTACTTAGCAAAACATTGGGGTGCTAAGAAAATTAGGACTTTTGCCGGCTCCGAGGCAAGCGCAAACACATCTGAGCATGGCTTTGCACGATTAACAAAGACGTTGCGCAAGGTCTGTCAATGGATGTCCCGACATGATCTCAACTTGATTATTGAAACACATCCCAATACATATGCGGATTCCGTCCCAGCAACAAAGCATTTATTACAGAGCGTTGCTTGTGACAACCTTCAAATCAATTTTGACGTACTCCATGTCTGGGAATCAAAAACTGAAGTGATCCCAGCTTTTGAGGCTTTAAAAGATAATATTAATCATATCCACTTAAAAAATGTAAGTTCTGCAGAATTCCTGAATGTGTTCTCGCCTGCTAATGTATATTCTGCTTCTGGCTCGCGGGAAGGTATTGTCCCGCTGTTTGATGGCGCTGTTAACTATCAGGAATTCGTAAGTCATATTAGTCAACATCCAGACAAGAGAGTCCGCAACATTGAAGCTTCACTGGAATGGTTTGGTGATGACTGTAAAGAAACACTAGCTAGAGATAGATACCTAATTCAACAACTTCAGCAGTGTCGCGAACCACTAGCCATTTAGTAAATTGGGTCTGCTAATTTCTAGGAAATCTGGCAGACCCAAACTATCAACTCTTAATCACGGTAAATTTTCGTTAAGTCTTGGTAATGATCGACACGTCTATCTCGCAAGTATGGCCAAATACGACGTACTTGTTCACTTTTCTCCATATCTATATTCGCAATTAGTATCTCACCATCACTTTCACTTGCACAGGCAAGTAGCTCGCCCTGTGGACCACAGATAAAGCTATTACCCCAGAAATCAATGCCGGCAGAACTTCCACTGGAATCACTTTCATGGCCCACACGATTACAACTAATAACTGGTACGCCATTCGCTACCGCGTGGGACCTTTGTACAATTTTCCAGGCTTCAAGTTGCCGTTGCTGCTCAGCCGCATCATCGCGCGGGTCCCATCCAATTGCGGTTGGGTAAATCAGTAATTCTGCTCCAGCCATTGCCATCAGTCGGGCAGCTTCAGGAAACCATTGATCCCAACAAACCAATATGCCCAACTTGCCAATACTCGTATCTATAACTTCAAAGCCCAAATCACCAGGCGTGAAATAAAATTTTTCGTAAAATCCCGGATCGTCCGGAATATGCATTTTTCGATACTTTCCGGCAATAGAGCCATTTTTATCCAATACCACTGCAGTATTGTGATAAATACCTGCAGCACGCTTTTCAAATAAAGAGGTCACTATGACCACGCCGAGTTCTTTTGCAAGCCTTCCAAAATAATCCGTACTGGGTCCAGGGATCGTCTCAGCTAAATCGAATAAACTCACATCTTCTGACTGACAAAAATACAGACTACGATGCAACTCCTGCAGCACTACCAAATCAGCACCTTCACTCGCTGCGGCACGTATTCCCTGAGTTGACCTATCAATATTTTGTTGGCAATCAACAGTGTTATCTTGCTGAACAAGTGCCACTTTAACTATGTTACTCATTAATAAATTCGCTAGATTGTTTAATTTTAGATTAGATGCAAAAAATTTTTTTAACGCCTAATTAGCCAAGAGGTTTTTCGGCAGCTGCATAGTTAAACAATGCAAACTACCGAACTGTTCGATAATGGGCCGGCAATTAACCGCAACTATCTGATGCTCCGGAAATGCCATCTGGAGAGTTTGTAACGCCTCAGTATCTTCTTCAACATCATATACAGGAGCTAGTACCGCATCATTGATAATTAGAAAGTTGGCATAAGTGGCAGGTAAACGCTCGCCACTTGCATTTGCTTGTCCGCTAGGCCATGGTAATTCCAGCAAATTAAATGGTTTCCCATCAAGCGAGCGCATTTGTACTAAACTCTGCTTCATTTTCTCAAGTTCATCAAAAAAACGATAACCACTTTCATTACAGCCCTGATAGACAATAGTTTGGCCAGGTGCGAACCGTGCAAGAGTGTCGATATGACTATCTGTATCATCGCCCTCTAATGCGCCATGATCCAGCCATAGAATATTCTTTGCACCTAACTCAGTTTTTAGCAGTCCCTCGATATCCGCTCTTGTCATGCGGTGGTTACGATTTTTATTTAGCAGACAGCGCTCAGTCGTTAAAAGGTTGCCCTTTTCATCAATATCTATTGCTCCACCTTCAAGAACGACGTCAATTTTCCGCCAATTACAGATACCCAATTGCTTAAACATTTCCTGGTTAATCTGATTGTCTAAATCAGCCGGGTATTTGCTTCCCCATCCATTAAACGTAAAATCGAGAGCAACAACTTCTCCTTGGCTGTTCACTACTGAAATTGGGCCATGATCTCTCGCCCAACTATCATTTGTGGCAACAACAACAAACTGAATATTTTGAATTATTACATTAGCCACATGTAATAGCTGGCTAATATGTTTTTTTAAAACCTCATCATGACAAACGACTACCAGTTTTTGTCGAGCAGTTATAGCTTCGCAAATAGAAACATAAACCGCTTCTACTTCGCTTAGTATCGGTCTCCAATCAGTATCCGCATGAGGCCAAGTGAGCATTATTGCATCTTGCTTTGCCCATTCAGGTGGCAATCTATTTGACATAAGTTTTAATTACTTTATCTGATAGTTATTTTAAATTTACAGGGGTATTGAACCAGCACCAAATGATAATAATTATCATTACAATAATATAGAAAAATTCATTTCGCGCAAGTTTGGGCTCGGATTTAAATAGACTTTCGCACAGTTTTATCGTTTTCCTGATTTCATCTGGAAAACAATGCAAAGCCCTCTCAGTAAAGATTTTATTTATTTAGCATGGTCCAACTTCCTCCGAAACAATGCACTTGGCAATGTAACTAATAGATTGCGTTTTAAGAGCTCAAACAGGTCCGACTGCACTTTGAGATTAATTACTGGATGGGAGCGAGGCACAGCTATCCACCTGACTTTCAATAAAGCTATCTCAGCTATTCTCAACTATATCTGTTCTAATACGGGAAAGACTTGTTTACTGACATGTCAACATTGATTTCTCCGCTAGAAGCAAATCGCCGAGTCTCTTTAAAGGAATATCATGGCCTGGTTCTACTTAATACTCGCCGGACTATGCGAAATTGGTTGGGTGCTGGGACTGAAAATTTCACAGGGCAGTAACACCCGCCTTCTGGGTGTGGTTATGGCTGTGGTATTTATTGGGGTCAGTGGATTTCTTCTGTGGCTGGCGCAGCGAGAGATACCTATTGGTACTTCCTATGCGGTCTGGACAGGAATTGGTGCCGCCGGAGCCTTTGCGGTAGGAGTGCTGTTCTTTGGAGACTCCACCAGCCTTGGACGCTACCTGGGAGTTTTGCTCATTATCTTAGGCGTTGTCACGTTAAAACTCTCTCATTAATTGAGAAGCACCCGGGAAAATTCCCGGGCGCCAGTTCTATTAATCCTCTGAATATTTGTGTTTACGTGCCTGGTTTTGCACAGATCGATACATCTGGGATAGCGCTCTCTCCCCTGCCCGTTTCTGCGCGAGAGTTTGACCGTTACGGCTTAGTTCCTGTTGCAGTTTTTGCCAATTGCGCAAGCGCCGATCATCCAACGAACCGCCCGTTATTGCCTCTTGTACCGCACAGCCTGGCTCTGACTGGTGCTGGCAGTCAGAGAAGCGACACTCTCTGGACAAGGCCTCAATATCAGAAAAAGTCTCCGCCACGCCATCTTCAACATGCACCAACCCCAGCTCCCGCATTCCAGGGCTATCGAGTAACAGCGCTCCCCAACTCAGGGAGTGAAGAGAGCGTTTCCGTGTAGTGTGACGCCCTTTACTATCGGCTTCGCGAATGGTCCCAGTCTCAGCCAGGGGTTCGCCAGACAGCGCATTTAGCAAAGTGGATTTACCCACTCCAGAAGAACCTAACAGCGCGATAGTTTCCCCAGGTAAGCACCACTGGCGCAGCTGTGCCACGCTTTCTCGATCCAGGCTATTTACCATTGCAGCGGGTAATTCGCCGAATGGACGCAATGCCTGAAGAAAAGGGGCTGTATCTTCACACAGATCGGTCTTAGTCAGTATCAGGTGTGGGCTGCAACCAGACTCCCGAGCCAGAGCCAAATAGCGCTCAATACGTGAGAGGTTAAAGTCATCATTCAGGGAGGAAACAATAAAAACACTATCGACATTGGCGGCGATCATCTGCACCTGATGCCCCCCAGGTGCCATGCGCTCAAACTGGCTGCTGCGGCTCAACAAACGCACGAAATATCCACTTCTCTTCTCTAACAACAGCCAATCCCCCACCGCAGGCAAATTAGCCACAAGACTCCCGGTTAGCGGAAGGGACACAGCCCCCTGCTCGCCGGCCAACTCCAGGCGACTGCGGTGTACAGCCATAACCCGCAGCGGCAAACACTGCTCGAGTTCTTCGAGCGTCAGCTGCTGTTGGAAAAAAGGCTTCCAACCGAGTTTTTGCAGCGGAGAAGCTTCCCGCTCAATTTTGATAGATGGGGATTTAGTGCCGAATCTATTAACAGACCGGCGGGTAAAGCGAGATTTACTCAAGATTGAAACCCTCTGGGCGCAATAAAGCACCAAGCGACCGCACATGCGCGGCCAACAGAGCTTTCTCAGGGAAAGCCCGACGTCTAGGAATCTATCGCCGGGCGTGGGCAGCTGGAGGCTGCTACTGGACCCGACGGAGGGTTGCAACAATCATCAATCATCCTCCGCAGTCATTGAGTTCTGGATTCCGCCAAAGTACCTGGCGGGCTATGGGCAAATTAGCACTACCCGGGGATAGGAGCAAGGATAATCCCGGGAAGCCTCTTAGTAATTGCCCCGCCATAAAAAGCAAAGCCGGCAAAAGCCGGCCTTCGAATCCGATTACAGCGAGTGCATCACCTTTCTCGACTCACCATAACCCGATCAGCTGAGTATAGATCCGGCTTTTTCTTTCGCCATCGCGTTTACTCGAGAAGCATCTTCTCCTGCGGGTATTTCCACCAAGTGACGAATCTATAAAGGTTTTATGACACCCCCAACCACCTCCCCCAGACCTCCACCTCCTCGGGGTGGGAGGCCGTCAATGCGTGACTGCGATTCAATACCAACTGAGAGAACCGCAACAAGTACAACAAAAAATGGGAAGCGCTATGCCAACAACAAAATTTACAGGGCCCGGCACAAAGGCCGGGCTGATTCTGGGGGCAGTCTTCTGCTCCATCCAAATACCGGTGTGGGCATCTGACACACCAGACCCCACAGAGGTCAATATTCCCGGCAACCTACAAAGCCAACTGGGCTGCGATGGCGACTGGCAACCAGGTTGTGTCGCCACCCTGCTCAGCTATGACAGCGAAGACGACAAATGGCAAGGCAACTTTTGGATACCCGCCGGCAACTGGGAGTACAAAGCCGCTCTCAACAACAGCTGGGATGAAAATTATGGCTGGGGCGGCCAGCGGGACGGCGGTAATATTTCCCTTAGCCTGGATGAGGCCCGCGAAGTTAAATTTATCTACGACCACGAGAGTCACTGGATCGCCGACAACCACAATAGCGTGGTCGCTACTGTAGCCGGCAACTTCCAATCCCTGCTGGGGTGCCCGGGAGACTGGCAACCCGGTTGCCTGCGCAGCTGGATGCAGGATGCCGATGGAGATGGCACCTACACCTTTATCACCTCAGCACTGCCTGCCGGTTCCTATGAATTCAAGGTAGCCTTGCACGAAGGCTGGGAGGAGAGCTACGGAAACAATGGAGCTAACGTCAGCTTTACCGTGGCTGCCGATTACGACGAAATCTACTTTGCTTTTGACTCGAATAGTAAAGAAGTCACCGTCAGTAGTGATGGCTTCGCCAAGGGTGACCTGAGCAGCGATAAAGCTCACTGGGTGGATACCAGCAGCTTTGCCTGGGATATCCAGGTGCAGGAAGGTATCGAGGTTAAATTGCACTACAGCAACAGCGCCGAGCTAAAACTGGAGGACGGTGATATCCGTTCCGATGGCACCATCGATCTCACCCCTCTCGCCACCCTGCCCGACAGCGCCCAACAAAAATTCCCGCACCTGGCCAGTTTCAGTGCCTGGCAATTGCCGGGGCAGGCTTCCACTAGTGATCTGGTAACCCAGCAACTCGCCCTCGCCGCTTACGATGCGGAGGGCACGTTACTGGATGCGACTGGTGTGCAGATGGCAGGCGCGCTCGATGATCGCTTTTACTACGACGGTGAACTCGGTGCCCGTGTCGGCGAGGAGAATATCCAGCTCGATCTTTGGGCTCCCACCGCACGGGCAGTAAAACTGCACCTGTTTACAGACTCCAGCAGCGACAGCGCCGATCAGGTGGTATCCATGCTGCGCGATGAATCTACCGGGGTTTGGAGTGCCGATATCGACAAGCAGTGGGACCGCAGTTTTTATCTCTATGAGGTCGAGGTGTACTCCTACTTCAGCCGCCAGATTGAAACCAACCTGGTCACCGACCCCTATTCCCTGAGTCTCTCCATCAATAGTGGCAAAAGCCAGATCATTAACCTGAATGACCGGGACCTGAAGCCGCGCGGTTGGGATCGTCTGCGCAAGCCCAAGTTAACCCAGCCGGAAGACATCAGTATCTACGAGCTGCATGTGCGCGATTTCAGTATTGCGGATCAAACTGTCCCCGAAGCAGAGCGCGGCACCTTCAAGGCTTTCACCCGCAAGCACAGCGACGGCATGCGCCACCTCAATAAACTGGCCCACGCCGGCCTCACCCATATCCACTTGCTGCCGGCCTTTGACTTTGCCACAGTCAATGAGGATCGCACCCAGCAGCAGCAAACCCCGGACCTCTCAGACTACGCGCCGGACAGCAGCGAGCAGCAGGCCCAGGTAGATGCTATTCGCGATACCGATGGCTTTAACTGGGGCTACGATCCATTGCACTACACGGTCCCCGAAGGCAGCTATAGCAGCGCTCCCGATGGACCTGCGCGCATTCGCGAATTCCGTCAAATGGTGCAAGGGTTATCCCACTCCGGCCTGCGACTGGTGATGGACGTGGTTTACAACCACACCAGCTCCTATGGCCAATACGACAACTCCGTACTCGATAAAATCGTCCCCGGCTATTACCACCGCCGCAATCTGGAGGGCGGAGTGGAGATGAGCAGCTGCTGCGCAAATACCGCCAGTGAGCACGCCATGATGGAAAAGCTGATGATCGATTCCCTGGTCACCTGGGCCCGGGCCTATAAGGTGGACAGCTTCCGTTTCGATCTGATGGGACATCACAGCCTCGACAATATCCTCAAGGCGCAAGCGGCACTGCAATCACTGACCCCGGCAGCCGATGGTGTCGATGGCAACGCTATCTATTTGTACGGTGAAGGCTGGAATTTTGGCGAGGTGGCTGACGATGCTCGCTTTGTACAGGCCCGCCAGGGCAATATGGCCGGCAGCGGTGTCGGCACCTTTAACGATCGCCTGCGCGATTCCGTGCGTGGCGGCAACCCCTTCGGAGGCTTTGAGGAGCAGGGCTTTGGTACCGGTCTGTTCACCGACAGCAACGGTAAGTTTGAGGGAGAAGATGAGCGTGCCACACTGCTAACCCTGGCAGATAAAGTCCGCGTTTCCCTCGCCGGCAACCTGGCGGATTATCCTTTTGAAGATGCCAACGGCAATATCATTACCGGCAGCGAGCTGGTCTATAACGGCCAGCCCACCGGCTATACCGCCGACCCGCAGGAATCCATTAATTATATTGCCGCCCACGACAACGAGACGCTGTTCGACGGAGTACAGATCAAAGCCAGCGACAGCGCCGACTTGGCTGAACGAGTGCGTATCCAGGCATTCAGTAATTCCCTGGTTCTGTTCGCCCAGGGAGTGCCGTTTATCCACGCAGGCCAGGATTTCCTGCGCTCAAAGTCGATGGATCGGGACAGTTACAACTCCGGTGACTGGTTTAATGCACTGGACTTCAGCCTCGCCACCGATAATTGGGGTGCGGGTTTACCTATCGCAGATAAAAACGAAGATAACTGGTCCCTGATGCAACCTTTACTGGCAAACCCGGAACTGGCTCCCGAGCGCCGACACCGCTTGTGGAGTTCTGCTCTATTCCGCGAGCAACTGGCGATTCGCAACAGCTCTCCCCTGTTCCGCTTGTCTGATGCAGAGTCCGTAGAGGCACACCTTAATTTCCTCAACACCGGACCCGACCAGATTCCTGGGCTGATTGTGATGGAGTTATCCGAATCCAGTGGCAGCATCGATCGCCGCTTTGAACGTATTGTGGTGCTGTTTAATGGCGATGACGAATCATTGGAATTTACCAGCGAAAACTTTATTGGTGAGTACCTGTTCAAGCACCCACGTCAGCGCCGATCAGTAGACTCACGCCTGCACAAAGTAAAATTTGATAGGAGCAGCGGCACCTTTACTCTGCCTGGCCGAACTACCGCAGTATTTGTGCAGCCACGCCGTAGATATTAATTCTTCATAAATTTTAAAAGGCCGGATTTTCCGGCCTTTTTTTCATTTTTTAGAAACTATTTCCCGGCTCTAACCAAGTAATCAACTCGCAATTGTCATATTCCGCAGATTGATTTAGCGTGTACCTAAATAATAAATAGGTGTACAAATCATGAAGCGTCTCCTTCTCTGCGGCATCGCAACTCTTCTCTCATCCGCGACACTGGCAAAAACTACTGTTATCCATGCAGGCACACTCCTCGCCGTTCCCGGTGAGAAACCTTTGCAAGAGCAAAGTGTAATTATCGAGGACGGCAAGATCAGTGCTGTCAGATCCGGTTATGTAAGCCCGGATAACGCTGAAGTCATTGATCTTAAGAATAGTTTCGTAATGCCGGGCTTAATGGATATGCACGTGCATTTACAAGGTGAGCTGGGCCCTAAAAATGATACCGAGGCTCTCAAGATGTCCATGCCGCTGACCCAGATGCGCTCGCAAATGTTTGCCATGCGAACCCTGGAGTCTGGTTTTACCACTGTGCGCGATGCTGGTAACAGTGGTGAAGAAATGTATGCGATGCGCGATGCGATCAATAAAGGTTGGGTAGATGGCCCGCGAATTGTTGCAGCCGGCAGGGTGGGAATAACTGGTGGCCACGCAGATATCAGCGGAGTCAGTCCAGAGCTAATGGAGCTGCATGATGACAAGACCAAAACTGTATGCGACGGCCCCTACGAGTGCCGACGCGCGACCCGCCATGCGATCAAATATGGTGCTGACTTTATCAAGATTACCTCTACCGGTGGTGTGCTCACCGATCGCGCTACCGGAACTGGTCAGCAGATGGAAATGGATGAGTTAAAAGAGGTGGTCTTTGCAGCCAAACGTATGGGCCGCAAGGTGGCCAGTCATGCGCATCAGGAAGAAGGCATTATCGCCGCACTGGAGGCTGGTGTAGACAGTATTGAGCACGGCACCTACGCAGGTCCCCGCGCCCATAAGTTATTTAAAGAAACCGGCGCTTATCTGGTTCCGACACTTCTCGCCGGCGATACTGTGGTACAGCTGGCAAAAAATACCGATGTCTTATCTGAGGCTCAGAAGGAAAAAGCCATTCGTGTTGGCACAGACATGCGCGGCAATTTCCGTAAAGCGGTCAATGCCGGAGTAAAAATTGCTTTCGGTACCGACTCAGGTGTATCCAAGCACGGCATCAATGCCCGCGAGGCGGTACTGATGAGTGAAGCCGGTATGGACAATATGGCCATCCTGCAATCCGCTACCGTTAACGCCGCCGACCTGATCGATATGAGCGATTCACTGGGCACCATTGAGTCCGGTAAGTACGCCGATATTATCGCCACCGATGGCTCGCCACTGGATAATATCGATGAACTTTTAGATGTAGATTTTGTGATGAAAGGGGGCAAGGTCTTTAAGAATTAAAAGCCTCTGAATAGTTTAATAGCGAAATTAAAATATTCGAACCCAGTTTTAATTAATTTCTACAAAATAAAAAAGGCCGGATAACTCCGGCCTTTTTTATTGGGGTGCTTAAAGAAAAGTGAAAGTTAGTTTTCCTCTTTTCCTTCTTCATCCTCATTTTCGATCAGGTGACCAAGTTTGCCTTTTTTAGTGGACAAATACTTGGCATTGTGGGGATTGCGCCCAGACTGGTGCGGCAGGCGCTCAGTCACATTGATGCCCAAGTCCTCCAGCGCTTTTACCTTACGCGGGTTATTGGTCATCAAGCGAATGGCATGAATACCCAGGTGTTCGATCATTGCTTTCAGAATTGAGTAATCCCGCATATCGGCGCCAAAGCCCAACTGCTCATTGGCTTCCACCGTATCCGCACCACAATCCTGCAAGTGGTAAGCGCGAATCTTATTTAACAGACCGATACCGCGGCCCTCCTGGCGGAGATAGAAAATAGCTCCACGCCCCTCCATCGCTATGCGATGCATCGCATGTTGTAGCTGGGCACCACAATCACAGCGCAGGGAGAAAAGTGCATCCCCGGTCAGGCACTCAGAATGAATACGGGCCAACAGAGGCTCTTCGGTATCGAAGTCACCCATGGTGAGCACTACGTGCTCTTTTCCGGTTTCCACTTCCTCGAAACCGTGCATCTCAAACATACCCCAAGAGGTGGGCAGTTTTGAGGATTCCACAAAACGAATGGTCAACTTAATACCTCTTTAAATCAGTGTCGGGCGCGCAGTACCAGCACACCGCCCTGCTGTTCCATATCAACCTGGCTGAGAAAGCTGTTGCCAAGAAGTACCACCTGGGGGAAGTCATCTGCATGAACTGTCGCATCAACATTGTGAACTTTGATTCCACCTATGGTGACACTGCTAAGATTCACTCGATAAACACTAGTAATACCATTAGCAGTAGAGACTAGTACTTCCTCGGCATTATCCAGATTCAGCCTTAGGCGACGAGCGGTAGGATAATTAATAGCAATATTGGTAGCGCCGGTATCCACCATCATCGGCACTCTCAGGCCATTGACCCAGGCATTTGTTAAATAATGTCCACGGCTATCGGCGGGAAGCCGTACTTCTGCTTTCGCCGCCTTGGCAAAACTGGTTGCTATAGGTGCATCCAAGGTCAGCTTTTGCTCCCGTCCAGACACACTAATCCGTGCATAACGAGTAGTCGCTTCCAACAGGGTGACACCCTCTGGGGATTTTTGTCCCGCCTTAAGAATTTTCTGGCGGCCATCAATTTCCAGCATGGCGCTATCGCCAAATAATCCCTTTAATTGAACCTGCTGTGCATTAGCACTCAGAGCAATCAAGAGACTTAAAAAAATACAAAATAGCTGCGCATTGATCTTCCCTATCAATCTAAGCGCCCAGTACCCACGCCGTTAATTGCAGTACCAGGGACGCATAAACGGCGGCCAGTATATCGTCGAGCATAATCCCAACGCCACCTTGCACCTTGCGATCAGCCCAGCCAATGGGCGGGGGCTTGGCAATATCAAATATCCGGAAGAGGACAAAGCCGTATAGCGCCCAAGCCCAACCTGCAGGAGCCATAAACATGGTGAGCCAGTAGCCCACCATTTCATCCCAAACAATACCGCCGTGATCGTGAACTCCCATTTTCTTGGCAGCTGCACCACATAGATAGCAACCTACCACACCGGTAACAAACACAATGGCCAGATACCAGAATGGAGGCAAATCCTTCATCAACCACCAAAAAGGAATCGCTGCCAGGGTACCAAACGTACCCGGCGCTTTGGGTGCCAGCCCGGAGCCGAACCCAAATGCCAACAGTAAGGTGGGATCGCGCAACAGCTGGGAAAATGTCGGGTTGTTAATGCTCATATTATTGAATTCTCACAAAGGCACTATGGTCTACACAATGACTTAAAAGTGCCTATAGCCTGGCGATTGAGCAACCCAGGGATTGCCGTGATAGGAGCAACGTACCTGCGGCTCCCCCTCAACGAGTTTCCCTATGGGTGTAAAACCCAGTTGACGAACTTGCTCAACTGCGGCTGCCGGTGCGGTAAAACAAAGCTGGTAGTCATCCCCTCCACAGGCCGCCAGCTCTACGGCAGTATCAGCTGCCAATCGATTGGCTAGGGGGCTATGGGCAGAGACTCCAGGTTTATTTCTGCTGCCACACCGCTCGCTTTGCAGATATGGCCCAGATCCCCCAGTAATCCGTCGGAAATATCCAACGCACTGGTAGCAATGCCTGCAATCGCGTTGGCAGTTTCTAATTGCGGCTCGGGAAAATAGAAAGCCTGCTCCGCTTCCCGCCGCACTGACTCAGTCACATTCCGCTCTGCCAAAACAACGGGCAGGGCTGCTGCGGCAGCGCCCAGTGGGCCGCTCACATAAATATTGTCGCCGACAGAAGCGCCATCCCGCCGGAGGGGCTTTTCGGTATGGCCGATCACCTGAATCGTAATGGACAAGGGGCCAGCGGTAGTGTCACCACCCACAAGGGAAACCCCAAACTTGCCAGCAGTTTCCAGCAGGCCACTGGCGAATTTCTCCAGCCAAACGGAGTCGCTATCGGGTAAGGTCAGGGCAAGGGTAAACCAGAGGGGGCGGGCATTCATTGCCGCCAGGTCACTGATATTCACACGCAGTGCACGGCTCGCAACCATGAATGGGTCAGCACCTGCGGGGAAGTGACGGCCTGCTACCAGGGTGTCCATAGAAGTGGCCAACTGCCCGCTGACAGGTGCTTGCAAGAGCGCGCAGTCATCGCCAATCCCCAGGGCTACACCTTCGCCCTGGGGAGCGCGGGCGAAGTAATCGCGGATGATCTCAAACTCCCCCGGCGCTTTAGACATAATTGCTGGCTCAGCCCTTCTTGTCTGCGGCTACCTCTGCCGAGCGCAGGTCCGCAGCGGTCTTATCCAAAATGCCATTGATAAACTTGAAGGCATCGGTGGGACCAAATTTTTTCGCCAGGGCCACCGCCTCATTAATGACAACCTTGTAAGGCACATCGATACGGTTTTTCAGCTCGTAAGTGGCCATGCGCAACAGCGCGCGGGATACAGGGTCCAGGTCTTCCACTTTGCGATCCAGGTGCGACGTGTAAGCGCCCTCTACCTCATCGAGGTTTTTCGCTACGCCGTGGAAAATATCACGAAAATATTCCACGTCGGTTTTGCTCATATCATTATCGGCGTGAAACTCGGCCTCAATGGAATTAAGGCTGGCGCCGGCCATCTGCCACTGATAGAGCGCCTGCATGGCGTAGTGACGTGCCTTACGGCGGGCGGATGCAGTTACGGTCATTGTCTTTTCCGGTAGATACTTCACAGAATGGGCTGCACCGACACACCTTTTGTGCCGGCGCGCCGGCAATTAAATCTTGCCGAGTAGGGAAACCATTTCCAGGGCGGTTTCGGCAGCTTCACAACCTTTGTTGCCAGCCTTGGTGCCGGAGCGCTCGATAGCCTGCTCAATGGAGTCCACTGTCAGCACGCCAAAGGTGACGGGAATGCCAGTATTCATGGATACCTGAGCCAGGCCTTTGGTGCACTCGCCAGCCACATACTCAAAGTGCGGGGTGCCACCACGGATAACCGCACCCAGGGCAATAATGGCATCAAACTTTTTAGTCTCAGCCAGCTTCTGTGCCGCCAGGGGAAATTCGAATGCGCCCGGGGCGTAGTAGATAGTGATATCTTCATCCTTGATACCCTTGCGGCGCAGGGTGTCCAGTGCACCATCCTTTAGGCTTTCAACCACAAAGCTGTTCCAGCGGCTCACCAACAGTGCGTATTTGCCCGTACTGCCGACAAAGTCCCCTTCGATCACTTGAATATTGCTCATAATTTTCAATCCGTATTTCTTGTCCATCGCCGCCGCTATCAGGACAGTAGCGGCGCTTCAGTATTGTTACTCTTTTATTAGGGTTGCGGCGCCTCTACGTTCAGGTATTCCTCTACTTCGAGATCAAACCCGGAAATAGCACTGAACTTGAACGGTGCGCTCATCAGACGCATTTTGCGCACCTTGAGATCCCGCAGAATTTGCGAACCGGTACCTACCTGCTTGTACACCAGGTCCTGGCTAGGGCGCTGTTGCTTGCCGCTGATCAGCCAATCAATACTCTCTTCGATTTCTTCGGTGGTTTCGTTGTGGCAGATCAGTACCACAACACCCTTGCCCTCTTCTTCAATACGCTGCATCGCGCGACGGAAGGTCCACGGGGTGAATTTTTCATCGCCGCGCTGAATCGTAAGCACATCGCGCAGAGTATTTCCCACATGCACACGAACCAGGGTCGGCTCTTCTGGGGTGGGGTCGCCTTTAACAAAGGCAAAGTGGCGCTCGCGGCGGGCCTTATCGAGATAAGTGCGCAGCTTGAACTCACCGAACTCGGTGCGCACCTTGCGCTCATTAACGCACTCAACGGTTTTCTCATTCAGGGCGCGATAGGTAATCAGGTCGGCGATAGTGCCGATCTTCAGGTTGTGCTCTTTCGCGAACTTTTCCAGGTCCGGGCGGCGGGACATGGTGCCGTCTTCATTCATGATCTCAACAATCACCGCAGCCGCCTCAAAACCCGCCAGGCGGGCCAGGTCGCAACCAGCTTCGGTGTGGCCTGCGCGGCTTAATACACCGCCGGGCTGGGCCATAATGGGGAAAATATGGCCGGGCTGTACAATATCGCTGGGCTTGGCATTTCTGGCCACAGCGGCGCGAACCGTGCGCGCGCGATCGGCGGCGGAAATACCGGTGGTGACACCCTCTGCCGCCTCAATGGATACGGTGAAGTTGGTGCTGAACTGGGCTCCGTTGTCCCGCGACATCAGCGGCAGGTCCAACTGCTCACAGCGCTCTTTGGACATGGGCATACAAATCAGGCCACGGGCATGAGTGGCCATAAAGTTGATGTCTTCAGCGCGAATCTGCTCCGCAGCCATCACCAGGTCGCCCTCGTTCTCGCGATCTTCATCATCCATCAGGATTACCATTTTGCCCTGGCGGATATCGTCGATCAGTTCTTCAACCGTATTTAGTTCCATGGTTAACTCTGGATAAATTTATCAATTGCAAATAGAGCGGCTATCGCTGCTGTTTTCGCCGTGGTGCACGGCCCATCTTTAGCGCTTGTAAAACCCGTTCTGGGCCAAAAATTCGAGGGTCATGCCCCCACCACTAGGCTTGGCTGCCTCATCACCGAGGAGTAGCCGCTCCAAGTAGCGCGCAATCAGGTCCACTTCCAGGTTGACCCGAGTACCGGCGGTATAGCCGGCCATAATCGTTTCCTGCAACGTGTGTGGCACTATGGTGAGTTCAAACTCAGCCCCATCCACGGCATTGACCGTGAGGCTGGTGCCGTCGACGGTGATAGACCCTTTATGGGCAATATAGCGAGCCAGGTTTTCCGGTGCGCGCAGGCGGAACCGCTCGGCGCGAGCCTCGGACTTGCGCCATACCACCTCGCCAATACCATCCACATGGCCGCTGACAATGTGTCCACCCAGGCGGGTCTGGGGTGTCAGTGCTTTTTCCAGATTGACCCGGTCGCCTTTTTTCCAGCGGCCCACCGTTGTCACATCCAGGGTTTCCGCAGAGACATCCGCCCAGTAACCATCACCGGGCAGGTCCACAACCGTGAGACAAACACCATTGGTGGCAATGCTGTCCCCCAGTTGCACATCACCCAGATCCAGCTTACCGCTGCGCACACGCACACGCAGGTCGCCGCCCTGGGGTTTTAACTCTGCAATCTCGCCTAAGGCTTCAATAATTCCGGTAAACATCAGCGCTCGATATCGGTTGTTGCAGTAATGCGCCAGTCGTGACCAACTGCGCGCATATCGGTAATCGTAATCGGCAGCATCGAGCCCATACGCTCGATAGGCAGTTCAAACAGCGGCCGCCCGGTGCTACCCAGCAGTTTTGGCGCCATATAAACAATTATTTCGTCGACATGGCCACGATAGAGGAATTCACCAGAGAGGGTCGCACCGCTCTCTACCAAAACTTCATTGCACTGGCGTCGCGCCAACTCCTTGAGCAGGGCGAGCAGGTCTACGCGACCTTCTTTGTCATGGGGTAAAACCACGACTTCCGCACCCGTTTTCTCAATACGCTCGCGGCGCTCGGCCTCCGCGCGCTCTGTCGTGCACACCAATGTGGGGGCATCCCCCTGTAAAATAAAGGCTCTCGCTGGGGTGCGCAGCTGGCTGTCAACAATTACTCGCAGCGGCTGCACTTCGGCGGCTCGCTCTGCGGCCAGCATTTCCAGTGCCATTTCATCGGCGCGCACATTGAGATTGGGATTGTCGAAGCGCACCGTCTCAACCCCGGTGATCACTGCACAACTGCGAGCACGCAGGCGCTGTACATCGGCGCGAGCCGCAGGGCCCGATACCCACTTTGACTCCCCACTGGCCATAGCGGTGCGCCCATCCAGGCTCATGGCGGATTTGCTTCGCACCAGGGGCAGTCCCAGGGTCATACGCTTGATAAAGCCAGGGTTTAGAGCGCGACACCTCTCTTCCAGGATGGGGCCTTCCACTTCGATCCCAGCATCGCGCAATATTTGCAATCCGGCACCGCTGACATTCGGATTCGGGTCCTGCATTCCGTAAATAACCCGGGCCACGCCGGCCTTTACCAGCGCCTCGGCACAGGGACCTGTGCGGCCGGTATGGCTGCAGGGCTCAAGAGTGACATAAACCGTAGCCCCCTGAGCCAGGTCGCCGGCATCACTCAGGGCTTCGATCTCAGCGTGGGGTTCGCCGGCCCGCTTGTGCCAGCCTTCGCCGACAATATTGCCATCCCCGTCAGTAATCACACAGCCCACTCGCGGATTCGGCATAGTGGTGTAGAGACCGCGCTCTGCCAACTGAATAGCGCGGGCTATCAGTGCTTCCGCACTGTGTACAACCGTTTGACTCATTCTGTCTTCGATCCCTTACTGGTCAGGCGTTCAATCTCTTCTCTAAACTCGCTGACATCCTCAAAACGGCGATAGACAGAAGCAAAGCGCACATAGGCCACCTGGTCCAGCTCACGCAGTTGCTCCATCACCAATTCACCAATAGCACGCGCCGGCAACTCCCGTTCTCCGGTCGCCTGCAGGGCGTGTTTTATTTGAGATACCGCCGACTCCACCCGCTCAATACTCACCGGGCGCTTTTCCACAGCGCGCTGAATACCCGCGCGCAACTTGTCTTCATTAAACGGCTCGCGCTGGCCGTTTTGCTTGATCACTCGCGGCAGCAGCAGCTCCGCAGTTTCAAATGTGGTAAACCTCTCGTGGCACTCCAGGCACTCGCGCCGGCGGCGTACTTGGTCGCCCTCAGCCACCAATCGGGAATCGACTACTTTTGTTTCTTCTGCGCTGCAGAACGGACAGTGCATGTGGGATTATCCCCGGAATGGAAAATGGGCCGCAGTTTACCACAGCCGTTGCACTGTGTGACCGCAGCACGCACAGCCACAGTGCATCGCAAATTCAACAGGGACACATAAAAAAAGCGGCTCTATGAGCCGCTTTTTTGTCAGTAGTGCTGATCAGCCTTTTTTATACACAGGAAACTCTGCGCAAATACCCAGAACCTTCTGCTTCACATCGGCGATAGTTGCTTCAACATCACCTTTCTCCAGTGCATCCAGCACGTCGCAGATCCAGTGAGTGAGCTGTTGGGTTTCCTTTACACCAAAGCCGC
Organism: Microbulbifer sp. MKSA007; assembly: GCA_032615215.1. Taxonomy (NCBI): domain Bacteria; kingdom Pseudomonadati; phylum Pseudomonadota; class Gammaproteobacteria; order Cellvibrionales; family Microbulbiferaceae; genus Microbulbifer; species Microbulbifer sp. MKSA007. The sequence goes on from CP128433.1 coordinate 4,629,814, forward strand.
GAGTAGTGATTGCCGGAGTGCCAACACGCAGGCCGCTGGTAATGAAAGGAGAGCGCGGATCGTTGGGTACCGCGTTCTTATTAACGGTGATGTTGGCGTTACCCAGGGCTTCATCCGCATCCTTACCGGTGTACTCTTTGCCAATCAGGTCAACCAGCATCAGGTGATCATCGGTCCCACCGGATACAATGTTGATACCGCGATCGAGGAAGGTCTCCGCCATTGCGCGGGCATTTTCCACAACCTTCTTCTGGTAGGCCTTGTATTCAGGGGTCATGGCCTCTTTGAAAGAAACCGCTTTCGCCGCGATCACATGCATCAGCGGGCCACCCTGACCACCGGGGAATACAGCGGAGTTGAGCTTCTTCTCAATTTCTTCGTTGGCGCGCGCCAGGATGATACCGCCGCGGGGGCCACGCAGGGTTTTGTGAGTAGTAGAAGTCACAACATCGGCGTGGGAGATTGGGGAGGGATACTCACCAGCGGCAACCAGGCCTGCAATGTGAGCCATATCCACAAACAGGTAAGCACCCACTTTGTCAGCGATCTCGCGGAAACGCGCCCAATCCATCACTCGGCTATAAGCAGAGAAACCAGCCACGATCATCTTCGGCTTGTGCTCAAGCGCCAGGCGTTCAACTTCCTCGTAATCCACTTCGCCAGTTTCCGGGTTCAGACCGTACTGCACTGCATTGTAGATCTTGCCGGAAAAGTTAACGCGGGCACCGTGGGTAAGGTGGCCACCGTGGGCCAGACTCATGCCCAGTACAGTGTCACCTGGGGCGCAGAGCGCCTGGTAAACAGCCGCATTAGCCTGTGACCCTGAGTGCGGTTGCACATTGGCGTAATCAGCACCAAACAGCTCCTTGGCCCGCTCAATGGCCAGGGCTTCCACTTTGTCCACGTACTCACAACCGCCGTAATAACGCTTGCCTGGATAGCCCTCGGCATACTTGTTAGTCAGGCTGCTGCCCTGAGCTTCCATTACCATTGGGCTGGTGTAGTTCTCAGAGGCGATTAACTCGATATGGTCTTCCTGACGAGAGTCTTCCTCCTGGATGGCTTCCCAAATTTCCGGGTCGTAAGAAGCTAAAGTGACAGATGAATCAAACATGGTGTTCCCTCGGTAAAGCGGGCTTGAGTAGAGGCTTGTAAAACTCGATACCACAGCGCCCAGACTTATGAGTAGGGCCAAAGGCTCCCAGCGTGGGATGGCCCTACTGCTCAATGCATTCTGGGCATTTTAGAAAGGCGCGCATTGTACACCAAGGGCAGCATGAATGCGCAAATGCAGAGACGTGGCGGGACCAACCCGTCCACCTTAAAAAGACGGTCAGAATTTGTACACCACAGAGCCAGACCAGTAATTCACGTCGGACTCAATGATGGTGTAATCCAGTTCCAGGGTCGCCTCGTCGGTCAGTTTGAAACCAGCCCCGAGCCCGGCAGATGCCCCGTTATCCGAGTACTCTTTCTCCCAATTATCTATCTCCAACTCCTCATGGAGGTAGCCGATACGACCTTTCAGATAAATGTTGCCCGGGCTGCGATAGGTGGCATAAACAGCTTGCGTTGCCAGGGAGTAGTTGTAATCGTACCAGTAGTAGTCGAACTCACCATCAATGACAGAGTCGGTGACTTCTGCCTCGAATCCCCAGCCAGAACCCCAGGTATAACCGGCTCGAATCCCCCCATTTAAAGGACTCTCCCCCCTGGCATCAACATCCAAAGCACCGAAAACGCCACCGATATACGCACCCTGCCCATAAGCGGTAGCGGAACACAACAGAGCGGTAACTGCAGCCATTGCCTTGAGATTAAAGCCCACCATCTTCCCCTTAAATCTCGAAGTCTGATCAAAGGGCAGGGATTATAGGGGCACAATCAACTGGCACAAGTGTTCACTTAGACAGGTCAGTATGTAACCTGGGAGCTTTTAAAAAGAGGTGTCACCATTAGTCAAACTTAGGAAAGGGGCAATTAAAATCTCAAGCTAAACCCGCCTGACCAATAACTGACATCCTTCTCTAATACGGTGTACTCAAGCTCCAGGTGATAAATTTCATTCAGGCTATAACCAATTCCAGCCCCTAAGCTGACACCCAGGTCATCACTACTTTCGCTGCCAACAGAAACGTCTTCATAGAGAAGGCCCAGGCGTCCTTTCAGGTACCAGTCCCCCTCTGTTCTGTAAGTCGCATAAGTAGCAAGAGTGCGTATGTCTACATCCACATTCCGACCATAAGCCTCAGTCTCACCACTTAATAGTGAACTGGTATATTCACCTTCCACCCCAAAACCCGAGGCCCGCACATAACCTGCTCGCAGTCCCAAATTCAGAGGATTATCGACCCCTTTGAAATCAAAATCTGTTATTCCGGCCACGCCCCCCCAGTAGGCGCCCTCGGCAATTGCGCCCGTTGAAACAACGAGTGCCAGCACACCTATACCAGCCTTAACTATTTTCATTAACACTCCCATCCTGTTGCATTAACTTTGTCGTGACACATAAATAGAGCGCTGCGGAATAATTCGATGACAACCTACGACTTCAGCACCAATAAATTTATTGAACAACGGGAAACATCGCAGCATGCTTAAATGTGCAACAACACGTCATTAGAAATTATTAAAATATGAAGGATCAGACACACCCTTATCTAGGTCCGACAGAAGAGCGTACTTGTGGAAAAAACTGAAGAAAGGGCTACTCGAAAATAGGTTTAATTTATCTTGTGGTCAAATACAACGAGGTACAGATAAGAGTTGACCCAAGGAATTCAGCGGCATGGTCAGCCTCATACCTATTGATAACCCCAGCCCTCCCCTGAGTAGGTAGCGGTAAATTCCACCTTGAGTCCCACTAAGTCCCCCTCACTTGATCCAAATCAACTTTGGATTGGTACATCTGGCAACAATAGACCCATCGACAAATCGCGGAGGTCTGGGATGAATGCCATCTACCGACAACTGTGCTGTGACCATAAACATATGCAAGAGTTGCTCAACGCCTTTGAGCAATTACTCCTGGATCTTTTTGGCTGCAGCAATCGCGATCCAAACACCTTGTCACTGATCCTTGATGCTTTGGATTATTTATCGGCATACCCGGATAGGTATCACCACCCAGTTGAGGACTTAATATTTTCCCGGCTGTTGACTAAGCCAGTACATGACAGGGAATCAATTTACGAAGCGCAAATGCAGCATGAAAATATAGCCGCAGCGACAAAACACATGTGCGCTTTATTTTACGCTATTGCCAATGATGCGACCGTTGAACGGAGAGTGCTGCAAGGAGCTTGCAACAGCTACCTGAAGCTGCAACGCAAGCATATGGACTTGGAAAATAAATCTATTTTCCCACAGATCGAACAGTACCTGGGGACTACCGACTGGATTTATATTCAGAAACAGGTCAGTGAATTAAGCTGCAGATATTTCGACAGGGCAACCAGAAAAATTTACGAGTCCCTGCACGAAGATCTGACACAACATCAAATGCCCGCGCAGGCATTAGCTTAGGTCACCAAAGCAGCAGGGAGGAAATGTTAATGCAGTTTAAACGCCACGGCATATCCATTGGCATGGAACGCATAAATGATGAATTTTTCCTTTACATAAAGGCAATTGGTGAATTAACCCATGAGGATTATGAGCATATAACACCACTATTAGAATATGCTCTGGAAGGGGTAAAAAAACTCAGGTTCAATTACTGATTGATCTCCGGGATTTCGAGGGCTGGGGGATTCACGCGATCTGGGATGAGTTCAAGCTGGCCTTAAAGCACGGCAATGAATTCTCGCATGTCGCTGTACTTGGGGATGAGGAGTGGCAGCAAATAGCCACAAAAGTCGGGAGCTGGTTTGTTAGCGGTGAAGTCCGCTATTTCAAACAGCAACAAGAGGCCATGGATTGGCTACAGGAAACAAGGAAGACGGGTATTGGTCACAAGGAATCTGAAAAGGAATTAGCTTTCTCCACACACTCCTGATAAGTAGTGGATTAAGGGGGCGTTTACGCCCCCCTTTTTTTGCCCGTAAATTACTCAGTTACTTATTTCTAAGTATTCACCTTCCTCTTTTTACTGTCCCAGGAAGGCGTTCCCAATATAAGATTACCTACGCTCAACTCGTTACGGCAAAAAGAACAGTAAATATTCTCATAGTGTAAGTTGTTCCGATGCAGAATATTGAGCACATCAGCCAGGGTTGGACTCTTTTGATTGTGCCTATTTCGAATCGTCAAGAAGTTAGCTTCCATCTTTGTGGTGTACAAAGAAGCACCAACTTTTGCGTCATACAGAGACTTTTGAAAGGGATCATTTAAGTCATATTGCTGCAGTCTTGCCTGATTCCGAATAGCTTTCACATTGTGTTTATGGGCTTCATCCACAACATTCTGAATCTGAGCGTAACTCTCACCATCATTAATAAATCGGCGCGATAGGCGACCAAAAATCTGTCCGGCTGTACTGCCGTGGTACCCCTGGAATTTTTTTAACATATAGTTACGGCATATCTTACCCTTGCCAATATGCTCATGAACTTTTGCTTTCCCATCTACAACATCTTGTAGGCCAGGATCTTCCAACGTGTAACCGTGAGGTGCAAAGAAAAGCAGGTTATCGCCACCGTGACCTTTATTATAAAAAACCTGCTTGGTTGCGGCGCCGTGGGCAGAAATCACCAGGGACGGCGCATCCCCAACATTGGTACCTTCCGGTGCAAAAATTTTGACCAAATCCAATTCACGAACAGGCATATGACACCTATCTAACGTCGAGTACAGAAATAAGAGGGTCACCCCTCCAAACAAAACAACCGTACTAACAACCTACTATGACCAACCATCCATACTCAAGTTTTATTGCATGATTTTTGACATTAGTCACGAAGAGGAAAATTTTTTGGACTAAGTATTAGTCAAATAAGTGAGGTATGAAATAAATATGACAGAAATAAGGAGGAATTGAGGAAAGCAGTACAGGCCTGGAAAGCTCAAAGAAGTGAGCCGTAACAAATTGGTAGATGGTGACCCATAATAAAAATGCATTCACATTTCTAGCTTAACGGACACCATCTTCTCTCTACTTAAGAATTGAATACGAAGTTAAAAAACACCGATTAGGTGGTTGGTCGCTGCATTTTGCAGTCCCAGGATGGGGTTCCAATAAGGATATTGCTAAAACTCACTTCGCTTCGACAAAAAGAACAGTAGATATTTTCATAGTGCAGATTATTTCTATGCAGAATATTTAGAACATCCACTAAGGTGGGGTTATCCATTTTTACTCTATTGCGAATAGTCAATAAATCCGCCGACATTACCGGCTTAACCCCTTTCTTAATATAAGGTTGATGCATGGGATTATTGGGATCCAGATTTCGCACCATCTCATTGTGCTCATGGGCATTATCCACAGCCTTTTGCACATCAGCATAGCTCTCACCTTTTATAAAAGGCCGGGTAATACGCCCTAAGATCTGGCCAGTAGTTGACCCGTGATACCCCTGATATTTACTCAGGGTATAGTTATGGCAAACCTTTCCCTTACCAATCCATTCATGATATTTCGCGTTGCCACTCAAGACACTACCAATACCTGGATCATTTAGAGAGTAACCATGGGGAGAAAAGAAAAAGAGGTTATCCCCTCCGTGTCCTTTGGGATAAAAAATTTGCTTAGTTGTTGCACCGTGAGCGGAAATTACCAGGTTGGGAGCATCTCCCACCTGCGTTCCTTCCGCTGCAAAAATCTTAACTAGATCAAATTCTCTGACAGGCATACTTCCCTTCCTCTCACTTCTTATTTTGTTGAGGCTTACTGACTAGCGCTCTGTGACAAAGGCTACTATGGCTTATTGGATATTTGCTAGAGGTGTGAAATACAAAAAATACCAGGCAAGGGAGCTACAAATATCCAAGCTATACAGCTAAACCCTCTTAAACAAAGGAGAAAAGAAAACGTTCCCAAAATAGCGGCATTTAATTAGAACCATCGTACCCTTTTTGAGCGGCAGTATTCGCAGTTATTTTGGCTGAAATGGCCCAAGTGCTGCCAAAATAGGCAGGTAAGAGAAACTAACCTCAGGAAGAATTATGCGCCAATACCCGCAAACCAGTCTGACTAAAAAGAACTAGCTTCAAGAAAATCAATTGGAAAAATGAAAGCCTTTACTACTGTCAATCGTAGCCGCAATGGGTTCCAGCCAATTCACTCAACGCCAACAAGTCAAGGATTTCAACCATTCGACCACTAACATTCACCAGGCCATCTCGCTGAAAACGCGAAAATAAACGGCTCACCGTCTCCGCTGTTAACCCCAAGTAATTGGCGATGTCCATCCTCGGCATAGAAAGTACAAATTCACGGGGGAGTAACCACGACATGCATAGCGACTGGAAATATTAATCAACAATGCCGCTAAGCGGGCATCAGCAGCACGCTTTCCCAGCAACATTAAGATTTCATTTTCCTGCCGCAACTCTTCGGAAAAAATGCTATAGATTTGCTGCTGCAGTGCTGGAACTTCCTGAGCTAAGGTTTCCAGTTGGTCAAATGGCAACAAGCACACACTGCTGTCTTCCAGCGCCTCCGCATAACTGGGGTGAACCCGACTACTATAAGCATCGAGCCCCAACAGCTCACCAGGAAGGGCGAAATGTGTTACCTGGATATTCCCATCTGCACCAATGACTACCGTTTTGACACTTCCAGAGCGAATCGCATAGAGATTTTGGAAAGGGTCACCTGCTCGATACAAGGTTTCACCCGCTTTAATTACCTTTTTCTTGCGGGTAACACGTTCAAGCCGATCAATATCCGCCTGCACCAGCCCTGCAGGCAAGCACAAACGCCTGACTGAACAGTTACTACAACTTACGGCCTGCGCTGACTTGGTCATAGCTAGGCAACCAAATTCTTTTACTGACAGTAATACTATTGCCGGCCATGAATCAGCTTTTTGACTCTTTCATAAACGGCTTGTCCTGGTAAATACACTCCATAATACTAAGCAACACACATGGTAGTTAGTAACTTGCCCTATGTGCTAAATTCGTAAAGTTAAAAGATTAAAATTCAGGTAAAAAGCTTTCGATTACCATTCGTTGCTGTTTTTTACCATCCTGATCCAAGCCGCTCTTAAAATTGCAAAGTTCATTGGCCCACTTGGATGTTCTGACCCGAATAGGTGGCTCCTCAGCCTGTACCACTTGTAAAACCACGTCGGCTACTTGGTCAGATGTCTGGTATATCTCAGCTGTCTGCTCTGGGCTTCGCGACCTCATACCACCAATATACTGATTGAAGACCCCCTGGTATTCATCTTCGGGATACCCCTGGCTCCGCTCCAACTGCGAAAGCACATTATTGGCAAACTCTGAGTGGATTCCACCGGGCTCGACAGCGGTAAAATTAATATTAAAGGCAGGGGTTATATAACTTGCCAGAGCCTCTGTATAACCCTCAACAGCAAACTTTGCCGCACAATACAGCTCATTGAACGGCTGCCCAACTAGCCCCCCCACTGACGAAATATTGATAACGTGTCCACTACGAGCTTCGCGCATATGGGGTAAAACTGCTTTAGTGCAGCGAACTACACCGAGGTAGTTCACATCCGTCACCCAACGTATCTCTTCTTCGCTGGCGTGTTCAGTGGTCTTTACAAAACCAGCGCCAGCATTGTTGATCAATAAATCGATACGCCCAGCATCCCGGATAATGGTATCGACGCAGTTCTGAATACTATCAGAATCTGTTACATCCAATTCCATCACTTCGAGAGCCGCCCCCTGAGGAGCGGCATTTATCAGCTGGTCGGCCTTGGAGAGATCTCTCATGGTGGCAAAGACCCTAAACCCCTGCTTGGCCATTTGCAGCGCCAGACTCTGCCCCAGCCCTGTAGAAGTCCCGGTAATCAAGGCAACCTTACTCATTGCTCTCTCCTCAGTATCTGTTAGTCAATCTCAAAATGTAAACTACTCAGTGCAGCATACACATGAATAGCAGAAAGTAAACCGATCAGTGTATTTTCTGGCAATATATCTGGCTGCAGCTAAACAATAGGGCTGGCGAGTCAGAATAAGCCGTAAAATAAGCTCCGCCAGCTTTATTCTCAGAGGGCGTAACCTGATACCATTAGCGCCCTTCTATAGCCCAGACAGTTTCTGTGAATCGGAATGTTGGATAGCCTCCGGCGCATTCACGTTCACAGGTAGTCCCGCAACAAGGTATTTCTATGTCCATTGCCGATTTGAACTTTTTGAAAGCACTGCCAAAAGCCGAGCTTCATCTCCATATCGAGGGTTCACTGGAACCGGAGCTAATGTTCGAGTTGAGCAAGCGCAACAATATTGAAATTCCCTTTTCCAGTATTGAGGAAATTAAAGCTGCTTATAAATTTCATAATTTACAGTCGTTCCTCGATATTTATTATCAAGGCGCTTCGGTCCTGATCCATGAGCAGGATTTTTATGATCTGACCATGGCTTATCTCAAGCGCTGTCGTGAAGACAATGTTGTCCACACAGAGATCTTCTTTGACCCCCAAACCCATACAGAGAGGGGCATTGATATCGGTGTGGTTATCAAGGGCATTAACAGCGCTCTTGATGATGCAAGAAATGAGTGGGGAATAAGTAGTCACCTTATTTTGTGCTTCTTACGCCACCTGAGTGAAGAGGAAGCAATTGCCACCTTGGAAGCGGCAAAACCATACCTCAACTTAATAAAAGGTGTAGGACTGGACTCTTCTGAGCTGGGTCATCCACCCAGCAAATTTGAAAACGTTTTTGCTATGGCCAAAGAGCTAGAGCTTGAGAGAGTTGCCCACGCTGGTGAAGAGGGGCCTGCCGATTATATCGTAGAGGCTCTCGATCTTCTGGACGTGAGCCGTATCGACCATGGGGTTCGCTGCGTTGAGGACGAAGCACTAATTGAGCGCCTGAAAGCGGAAAATATCCCCCTGACCGTTTGCCCGCTCTCCAATACCGCACTCTGTGTCTACGACAATATGGACCAACACCCGATTTTGTCACTCCTCGAGCGCGGCCTGTGTGTCACTGTTAATGCAGATGATCCCGCTTACTTTGGCGGTTACGTTAATAAAAATTATCTGGCCCTTAGCGAAAGTCTGGGCATGACTAAAGAGCAGGCGAAAAAACTGGCCCTGAATAGTTTTAAAGCGAGCTACATTTCAGAGGCAGATAAAGAAAAGTGGGCGGAGGCAATATCAGCAGTCGAAACGGTTGCTGAAGTTTAGTGGATTGGGTAGTGTCCTGACTGACTATAAAGCCAGGACACTATTTAAAAATTCAGTCTTCATCATAACCACAGTGAGTACCCGCTAGCTCACTGAGTTCAATTAAATTAATAATCTCAACTGATCGACCACTCACCTTAATTAATTTTTCTCGCTGAAAACGCGAGAAAAGCCGGCTGACAGTTTCCGCTGTCAAACCCAAATAATTGGCGATATCAGTGCGCGGCATCGATAAAACAAACGCACTGTGAGAGTATCCACGACGAGCGTAACGGCTGGAAATATTAATCAGAAGAGCCGCCAAACGAGTATCGGCAGAGCGCTTGCCCAACAACATTAAAATATCGTTTTCCTGGCGCAACTCTTCAGAAAAAATGCTGTAAATCTGCTGCTGCAGGGCTGTCACCTGCTGGGCCAAAATTTCCAGTTGAGTAAAAGGCAGCAGGCAAACACTGCTGTCTTCCAATGCTTCCGCATAACTCGGATGTACCCGAGTACTGTAGGCATCCAGACCGAGCAGTTCCCCAGGTAAAGCGAAGTGGGTGACCTGAGTGTCACCATCTGCAGCAATCACCACAGTTTTAAAACTGCCAGAGCGAATTGCATAGAGATTGGCAAATGGATCGCCAGCTCGGTAAAGGGTCTCCCCGCTTTAATTATTTTCTTTCGACGCGTGATCTGCTCTAGCCGATCAATATCAGACTGACACAAACCAGCTGGCAAGCACAAACGCCTGACTGAACAGTTGCCGCAACTAACAGCTGTAGAGGAATCCATCATACTAAACCGGTCGGTAAACTAATTTGCCGCAATTGTAACGGCTGTCGAGCCGTTAGTCTCCTGCCGGTAGCTATAGAACACGTGAATATTTCGCATCTGTTTCTTGACTGTGCAAATACATATCAAATGCAGCGGCAACATTTCTCACGAACCAGCGGCCTTCCTCGGTAACAATAATATTTTCGTTATCCTGATAAATTAGACCATCGTCAAACATAGGCTGTAAGCGCGCTAATTCCTCAGAGAAATACTCCTCAAAGGAAGCACCTATACGCTGTTCAACAAGGTTTTTATCCAGGCGCAAACGACACATTAATTCACTAATAATCCACTGGCGCAAACGATCTTCATCATCCATTAACCAGCCGCGGCAGGCTGCAGATTTCCCTTCTCCAATCGCCTGAGTATATTCTTTTAGGCGATGTAAATTTTGCCAGTAGCCATCGCGACTGTAGCTGATCGCCGATGCCCCCAGACCGACCAAAGCATCTGCCGGCATTAGGGTGTAACCCTGGAAATTGCGCTGCAGCATACCGGCATGGGCTGCCTTAGCCAGTTCATCCCCAGGACGGGCAAAGTGATCCATCCCCAAAAATTCATACCCCGCCTTACCCAGGTGCTCTACAGCCGCCAGCTGCATCACCACTTTTTCTGCGGCAGAAGGGATTAAATCCGTATCAATTAGGCGCTGGGCCTTAAATCGGTGTGGCAGGTGTGCATAGTGATAGAGAGCGATGCGATCCGGTTGCAGCTCCAGCACTTTATCCAAAGTACTGTGCAGGCTGCTCAGCCCCTGCTTGGGTAGTCCGTAAATCAGGTCGTAGGAAATGGACTCAAACCCGCGCTCACGCGCCGCTACGGTCAACTCCGTAACTTGGTCGGCACTGCAGATACGATTGATTGAACGCTGAACTTCGATATCGAAATCCTGCACCCCCAGGCTCAAGCGGTTAAAACCCAGTTCTCGCAGGGTATCCAGGGTCTCTAACTCAAGGGTACGTGGATCGGCCTCAATACTGTATTCAACCCCGTCGCCAGGGCGCAAATCAAAAACTTCAGCCAGCCCTCCCATTAAGCGACGCATATCACTATCACTCAAGAATGTCGGTGTACCACCGCCCAAGTGCAATTGGGTAACGGGGACATCAGCCACCTTATCCCGGTACCACTGGGCTTCCTGTAGCAAGTGATCCAGATAACTGGAAGCCAGTCCATACTGGTGAGTAATTACTTTATTACAAGCGCAGAAGTAACAGAGAGAACGGCAAAAAGGAATATGAACATAAAGGGACAAACTGCGAATATCCTGCAGCGCTGCCCAGGGCTCAATTCCATTTAATGTGTGAAAACGATCGGCGGTAGGATATGAGGTGTAGCGCGGGCAGGGTCCGCTATAACGGGATAAGAGTTCTTCAGACAACCCTCCCACGGGGCTTTTAATCTCTTGCTTCATATTAATTCACACCTCGTTCGGTAGTTTGCTTGGAAATCCGACACAAACAAAAAAGCAGCCACCGGGTCTTCGACCAGAAAACCACAGTGACTGCTCTACCCCAGACCTATTTATTGCTACCTTTTAGAAGCGGTAGCCCAGACCAGCCATGTAAACCAGCGGATCAATATCCACATTGGCAGTCACTTCACCCAGGCCAGGTACTTTGACTTTGGCGTCGGTCTCGATGTCCATCCAGAACACAGACATATTGAACAGCCAGCGTTGATCGGCACCGAAGGTAAAATCGATACCGGCTTCTGCTGCCAGGCCAAATGAATTGTCCAGGGACAGTTCTGCATCACCGGTGGCGCCAAGGCCTTCGAAAGCGCTATCGGCGGTGCTGCTGATTTCTTCATCAAAGAAAGCGGTGTAGTTCACACCCAGGCCAACATACGGCTGAATGTTGGACTGTGGCTCCATCGGATACCATTGAACCAACAGAGTCGGCGGCAAGTGCTTGGTTTCCCCCAGGTTGAAACTGCCCAGGCCCTCGCCAACAACTTCGATATCGTGGCTGAACGGCGTTGCGGCAACCAGTTCCAAACCCCAATGATCGCGGAACATGTAGACGCCGGTCAGGCCCAGTGCGGAACCGTTATCCACATCAACACCAGTTTGGTCGATGCCGGTTCCATTCAAGGAAAGTACGCTGGAATTAGCATCGGGTGCTACAGTGGCCATGCCACCGCGCAGAATTAAACTGCCTTGTTCATAGGCCAGTGCGGGTGCAGAAAGTACGGCGGTCAAAGCGGCTGTCGCACAAGCAGTTATACGATTCATTAACTTCTCCATAAAGCGATTAGGCATTTTTCCCGACTCAGGAAGGGCCCCCCTCCAGGCACAATCACAAGTCGCGGACAGGTTACTCGCTGACTGCTTGAGACTGCTTGATCCAAATCAAGCTGCCGAATTACCTGGAAAAAAATCCATTGGAATGTGCAGCAGCAAGATAGTTGCGCTGTTTAAGGGAGACCCGTTTCCGGGAAGGGGCGGGGAAGATAGCGGCTCAGAAAGTCCGAGGGAACCGAGCACTCAATGGTATTTGATACGATCTTGCCAAATTGAGAACTACCGCAAATTTTTTCTTTAGATGACAGAGTTGAGGACAAGCAAACCAGGCCAAAACTGCACCACTGCCGACATTGCCAGACTGTGGTGCAAGGCCTTTAAACAGACGCTAAGTAAGGCTGCCCGCCGGGCGCCGGAACATATTCTGAATACTGGAGAAATCCAGTTGCTGGTTTTCCTCACTGGCGCCATGCAGCTGGAAAAGATTTTTCGCCAGGGCTCCCATCGGAGTAGAGGATGCACTGGTTGAGGCGGCATCCATAGCCAGTCCCAGGTCCTTGAGCATCAATGCCACACTGAAACCGCCGGCATAGCCCTTTGCCGAAGGCACGCTCTCCATAGTGCCCGGGTAGGGATTGTAGTTAGCCAGGGACCAATTATTACCCGAACTTTCCTGCATAATATCGCTCAGTACCTTGGCATCCAGCCCCTTATCCACTCCCAGCTGTAAAGCTTCTGCGGTACCGGTCATATGGATCGCGAGCAACAGATTGTTGCAGATCTTTGCCACCTGCCCGGCACCGGCAGCACCGGCGAGGAATATCTTGCTGCCCATCACCTGCAGCGGGGCCCGCGCTGCATCAAATGCCGCTTCATCCCCGCCGCACATAAAGCAAAGCGTCCCCGCCTGTGCCGCAGCTGTACCACCGGATACCGGAGCATCTATCGCTCTCAACCCACGCTCCCCGGCAGCCAGGCTGACCAGGCAGGCGTCCTCTGCAGAGATAGTCGAACAGTCGATAACCAGGGTATCGGCCGGGAGTTGTTGCAACAGCCCAGCCTCTCCCAGGTAGAGCCCTTTCACCGCGTCGCCACTGGGCAACATGGAAATTACGATATCCGCGCCCTCAACAGCCTGTTGGGCACTGTCACAGGGCAGGCAGCCATCTCGCTGTGCCTGTTCCAGAGCAACAGGGCTCAAATCAAATGCCGCTACGGTATAGCCGGCCTTCGCCAAGTTGGCAGCCATGGGGCCACCCATATTACCCAAACCAAAAAAGGCTATCTTTTCCATAAAAGCCACTCCCTATTTTGTTGTTGGTATCCCTGGCGATTAACAGCCCGGGACGCTCGGTAAATACGATATCTACAGGTCGGCCAGTGGGTGCTCACCAGCCCAGGGTCCCTCAAAGCAGCTTTCCACCTGCGCAGGTGTAATCTGTTCCAAGCTGTCAGGTTGCCACTGGGGTTCGCGGTCTTTATCAATCAACAGCGCGCGCACCCCTTCCTTAAAGTGGCCACTGGCACAGAGGTTTACCGCGAGTGCCAACTCCATGCGGTAGATATCCGCCAGGGACAGGTGTCGAGCCCGCTGTAATTGCTCCCACACAATCCAGGGTGTCAGCGGAGAGCCACCTGCCAAAGTGGCAGCTGCCCGCTGCAACCACTTATCCACACCCTGGTATGCACTGATGGCAGCACAAACCTCTGGCAAGGTGGCAAAATCGGTAAGCTGCTGGATTTGGTCATAATGCTCTCGCAGAGCAGACTCAGGCCGCTCCAGAAGGGGCAGCTCCTGGGATTTAAGGCAATTGCTAATTAACTGGTGATTGGCTTCCAGGTTTTCACCGAAACTGAGCTCCGCTAACGCAGACAAGACTGATTCCCGCTGATCCTGGCCTATCATACGGTCCGCCATACCGGTAAACAGGGCATCGGCACCATTAAACTGCGCACCGGTCAGCCCCAGGAAAAGCCCGAGGCGCCCGGGCATACGATTCAGGAACCAGCTGCCCCCCACATCGGGAAACAAACCAATCGTAATCTCCGGCATTGCCATGCGAGTGGTTTCGGTCACAATCCGGTGGCTGGCTCCCGCCATAATGCCGATACCGCCCCCCATCACGAAGCCACCGCCCCACACCACGACGGGCTTGGCGTAAGAGTGAATCTGGTAGTCCAGGCGATATTCGCGGGAGAAGAAGTCGGTGGTGAATCCGTAGTCCGGTGTCTCACCATAGGCGGCGGACTCCCGATACAGCGCCACCACATCGCCGCCAGCGCACAGCGCCTTGTCGCCACTGCCATCGATCCAGACTGCTGCGACTTCAGAGTCTTCAGCCCAGCGGTCCAACTGGGCCGACAACAAGTCGATCATGGGTGAATTTAAGGCATTCAGAGCCTTGGGGAGGTTTAACGTCGCGATCGCCAGGGCGCCGCGTCGGGAAAACAACACCGGGGAATCCTGATCCATTTTTATTCGTCTTATAGCTCTTGTACTAGATAGTGTCGCAGTTAAACACAGATCACATTTGACGTCAGCCACACGCGAGTACAGCGGGCTACCTAAGAGATGCCCGGTTGCACTTTTTACGCAAACTGATAAGTTGCGCGCAAAATCTGACCGATTCCAACACCCATTACGGAACCCCAAATGGCCGAATACGTATACACCATGAACCGGGTGGGCAAAGTAGTGCCCCCCAAGCGCGAGATCCTCAAGGACATCTCCCTCTCCTTCTTCCCCGGCGCCAAGATCGGCGTACTCGGTCTAAACGGCGCAGGTAAATCCACCCTGCTGCGCATCATGGCCGGGGTCGACCAGGACTTTAACGGCGAAGCCCGCGCAATGCCCGGCATCAAGGTCGGCTACCTGCCCCAGGAACCGCAACTCGATGCCAGCAAGACCGTGCGCGGCAACGTAGAGGACGGTGTACGCGAAGCCATCGACGCCCTTGCCGGCCTGGAACAGGTCTACGCCGATTACGCCGAGCCCGACGCAGACTTCGATGCCCTGGCCAAGAAACAGCAACAATTCGAAGACATTATCCAGGCCTGGGACGCCCACAACCTGGAGCACCGCCTGGAAGTTGCCGCAGACGCCCTGCGCCTGCCGCCCTGGGATGCGGACGTAAACAATCTGTCCGGCGGTGAAAAACGCCGTGTGGCCCTTTGCCGCCTGCTGCTGTCCCGCCCGGATATGCTGCTTCTCGACGAACCCACCAACCACCTGGATGCGGAATCCGTATTCTGGCTGGAGCGCTTCCTGCACGATTTCACCGGCACTGTGGTTGCCATCACCCACGATCGCTACTTCCTCGACAATGTTGCCGGCTGGATTCTGGAACTGGACCGCGGCCACGGCATCCCCTGGGAAGGCAACTACACCACTTGGCTGGAACAGAAAGAAAAACGCCTGGAGCAAGAGCAGCGCGGCGAACAGGCCCGCGCCAAAGCCATGCAAAAGGAACTCGAGTGGGCCCGCCAAAACCCCAAGGGCCGTCAGTCCAAAAACAAGGCCCGTTTGTCCCGCCTGGAAGAAATGCAGTCCCAGGACTTCCAGGCCCGCAATGAGACCAACGAAATCTACATTCCGCCCGGCGAGCGTCTCGGCGACAATGTGATTGAGTTTAAAGGTGTGAGCAAAGGCTTCGGCGAGCGCCTGCTGATCGACAACCTGTCTTTCCGCGTGCCCAAGGGCGCAATTGTAGGTATCGTCGGCGGCAACGGTGCCGGTAAGTCCACCCTGTTCCGTATGATCAGCGGCACCGAACAGCCGGACTCCGGCGAGATCAAGATGGGTGAAACCGTTAAGGTCGCCTACGTTGAACAGGGCCGTGAAAATCTGGATGACAGCAAGACCGTATGGGAAGCCATCTCAGACGGCCACGATATGCTCAAGATCAACAACTACGAAGTGGGCTCGCGCAACTATGTTGGCCGCTTTAACTTCAAGGGCAGTGACCAGCAGAAGCGCGTAGGCGAACTCTCCGGCGGTGAACGCGGACGCCTGCACCTGGCCTATACCCTCAAGCAGGGCGCCAACGTACTGCTGCTGGATGAACCCTCCAACGATCTGGATATCGAAACCCTGCGCGCCCTGGAAGAAGCCCTGCTCAACTTCCCAGGCTGTGCCCTGGTAATCTCGCACGATCGCTGGTTCCTGGATCGCGTTGCCACCCATATCCTCGCCTATGAGGGTGAGAGTGAAGCGGTATTCTTCGAGGGTAACTACACCGAGTACCACGAGGACTTTGTGCAGCGCAAAGGTGAGGATGCAACGCCGCATCGGATGCATTATAAGAAGCTTAAGACTTGATCCTGATAATAAAAAAGCCCGCATAGGCGGGCTTTTTTATTAGATTCGAAGTACATAATACCTCTCCTTCCATAGGTTACTTAAGTAAAATCCCAAAAATAAACTTTGCGCTCTAGGGGTGGGCAATCACCATCAGGGTTTTTGCATTTTTTTGCACACAGGCTACCGCCATCTGCAGGTTCTCCGGATCGAGTGCCGCAAAACTCTCGTCCAGCACCACTAACTCGGCATTTTGCAAAAGCGCACGGGCGATAAATAAACGGCTCATCTCACCATGGGACAACCTCCAGCCCATCTCGCCAACCGTTTGTAAAATCCCTGCCGGCATTTTTTCCAATAGCGGGGTCAACCCCAACTCATCACAAATTGCATAAGCCTTGCGCAGGCTCTCCTGGCGAGGTGGCCACTGGTCTCCCATTAATAAATTAAAAAGAAATGAATCTCCCAACACATGATTTTCATGAAACTGGGGAGCTGATGCGACCATCCTGCGCCAAGGTTCAGCACCGATACTTGCGCGGTCGTAGCCATTGAGCAGCAACAGGCCATCATCCGGTTTCTGGATGCCGGTGAGAACATTCGCCAATGTGGATTTCCCTGAACCAGAAGTGCCCTGCAGTAAAAGCCGGTCGCCGGGATAAATGCTGAGGTTACACCCCGCCAACACTGCTTGATCTTTTCCCTCGTAGGTGAAACGGATATCGCGTAAATAACACAGCGGCTGCAAGGAATCCTGCTGGCCGGCCGACGCGGCCATTGCCAAACCTGCACTGCCCCTTAAGTGGCGATCTTCAAGGGAAAACAGTTCACGTACTTTTTCCCAGGAAATTGCCGCACTTAAGGCGCTGGTAAAACCATTCATACACTTTAAAACTGCGCGATACCCCAACAACATGCCTCCAAAGGCAATCGCGAGCTGGGTACTACTGACACTGTTAGCGATAAATATTGGAGCCAACCCCACTACCCCAAGAAGTAACCAGAGGCGCGGCAAAAAAGCCTGCAAACGCGCCATGGTGCTATCCATGTGAGAGGAAATTTCCAGGTAGTTATTTAACTCACTGTCTTCGCCCCGGTGCCAGTCGCCAGGTGCCTGCTGCGCGAGGCGGGTGCGGTGGCCGATCATTTTCTCAATCAAACGGTGGGTCATTGAAAGGCGCTGTAACGTCCACTCTTTGCGGCCGTAGTACTGTGCCCGCCCCAGGAAAAACGCAACCGCTAAAAATAGGGGCAAAATTGCTGCGTAGATAAGGCCACCAGCTCCCATCAGTAAAATTGAGGCTGCAATTAACAGTTCTACAGCGCCAAGCAACAATAAAAAGGCACCCTGCAATGCACTGGCTTCTATATTCTCCGCATCATAAACCCTGCCCAATACCTGACCCGACCCCATATGGCGAATACGACTGGGAATAACGCGCAGCGCGCTGGCAAGCAATCGCTGCTTCAGGAGTGCACCGGTCTCAACGGAGAGCACGCCTCGCAGCCGGGCTGTGAGCAGGGATAGGGGAACCTGAGTCACCAATAACAATACCCAGGCAGATAGCCAGCCCGTATCAATATGGCTCTCGAGCACAGCCCTACCTATCACCCACCAGCTACACAGAAAAATGGCCATCTGGGCACTGTGACAGGCAAGCATGGCGGCAAAGCGCCAATACAACCCGCGCTGGCGAAGCTGTAGGCGGAAAGACCGGTGAGAGGATTGACGCAACAACCAGAAATCATCCAGGCGTACGCCGGCAAGATTTTCCCGCAGCAGGGCAGTCATGGCTTTCTTGCGGCGGCGCCCTTGAATGTGTGCACTATCCAGCAACTGTTCAATACGCTCGCGCTGGGGCCCTTCAAGCTCGCGAGCCAGCTGCTGAATAACCAGCTCTAGGCAAACTTTCTCCAGGTGCAGTGCCGGTGTGAGCAGCTGTAACTTATGCCCCCTGCCACCACACAGTGCGATAAAATATTCCCCCTCGGGAAAGCGAACCCGCAACAGCGCCGGGGCGGCTCCCAACAGCATGGTTTCCAGCTCTGGGTAGCTACAACTCACCTGCTCCACTTGCAAGTCCAAAGCTTCAGCACCTGCCTGCAACCTGGCATTCAACTCCAGGGTGCTTCCAAGGGATTTGTGCTCCGCTACTTCAGGCTCCAAGCCGCTGTATTTTGCCAACGCTTGTAAGGCGGCCTCCAGCTGCGACACTGGCCAGCAATAGGACATTAATTCTTTACTGCTCACTGGCAACCTCCGTAAACCGGGAGGCCGGTGTCGCCCCAGGAACTCCTTGTACTTCTGTCAATTGACCGCTGGCCATGCGCAAGTGACGCCAACTGCTACTCTGCCAACACTCTTGCCAGAGACTGCTTTCAGCTGCCAGTAGCTGCGCATAGCGCGTGTCGCCCTCGGCTTGAAGCTCACTGGGCTTACCATCTTCAATAATGCAACCCTCGTCCACGACCAAAACACGAGGAAAGTCTCGGGTTTCACTGATATCGTGGGTAATACAGATCAGGGTGACCCCCTGCCAAACCTCCCGCACCCGGTTCATCAGGCGCTGCCGCTGTTGGCGATCAAGCCCCCGGAACGGTTCATCCAGAATCACACAAGCAGTTTCCTCGCGGCCAAGTGCGCGTCCCAGACGTACGCGCTGCCCTTCACCACCACTGACCAGGGCACCACTTTCGCCTAGCGGGCTTTGCAGCCCCTCCGGTAACGCTGCTACCAGCTTGAGCAAATCCGCTTGCTGTAAAATGGGGTAAAGGGGAGCTCCGGGCTTATTGCCGTAACTCAAGTTTTCCAGAAGGCTGCTATTCCACAGCTGAATTGCGGGATCAACCCAGGCACAGTGAAGGCGAAAACGATGCAGTAATTCTCCCTTCAACTCTCCACCATTGAGCATCACACGGCCACTGGCGGGTTTGTGCCACCCCAGCAATAATCCAGCAAGGCTCGACTTGCCAGCGCCGGATGCTCCGACCACAGCAATTTGCTCACCGGGGCTGATTTCCAGATTTACCCTGTCGAGAATAGTGCGACCGCTGGCATTAACGGTGACATTCTCAAACTTGATAGCCACCGGTTTTGCCGGGGAAAATTCCACACTATCAGCGGAGCTTTTATCTGTGTCTGTTTCAGTGACTGCTTGCAGTGGTTCGAGGGCTCTCAGTAAAAAATTCCGTTGCCGTGGATAACTTCGCATCAGTCCCGCAATTTCTTCACCCAGCGGCGGCAGTGCCAATACCCAATAAATCAATAAAAGCAGATCGGGACTTGCCCCTCGTGCATTAACACAATAAATCACCAATACACTACTGAGGGTACAATTAATCAACAACTGTACCGCCTGGCTATTGAGCTGAAAACTCAGTGATGAGTATCCAGCCCTTATCCATTCAGTGAGCAGGTTTTCATGCTCACGCCGTACAGACTCACCGGCGCCGTGCGTACGGATTGGAATAACTCCCAGCAGCGCATCCATATAGAAGCGAGCCAGGGCTCCCGCATGAGTTTGTACTCTCATACTGTAATCAGTGAGTACTGGATGGAACATCAAGGGTACAGCAACTTGCAATACCGACATGACTAGCACCAAAGGAGCGGCAGCTGGAGCAAGCCAGATTATTCCGAGTGCAGTAGCGAACAGGGAGAAAATTTTAAAAATGAGACTCGTTCCGAGAACAGGCAAACCTCTCAAGGCGGCAATGCGGTGTGAGCGTTCGGCTGTATCAGAGGTGGGACGGCTCTGAAAGAAATGATCAGGTATTTTGGGCAGCGCCGCTAAAAAACGCATGCGAAATCGATTTTCTAAACGCCGCCCTACCACCATTTGGATTTTTGCTGCAGGAAACTGCAATAGCAGTAATGTGATCATGAAGACCAGCAGTAGTGCAATCGTGCCTGCTCGCTGTATCTCTGTCGCTAACTCACTGTGAATATCAATCAGGCCACGGAAAAGCAAGGCCTCGAACATCAGCCCCAATACCGCTCCGAGCATAGCAATAAATATAGAGAGTGGCGCAATCATTCCATCTTCACGCATCAACCCCCATAGTTGCTTGAGAGGTTGAACCTGTGGCTCTCGCAAAGCCCTCGATAGCGCTTCCGATTTCGGTTTAACTTCACTGACATCGCGAACCCCTTTAACACTCACGATGACCGCACCACTAAATGCCAGCTGCTCTGGCGACAGTTCAATTGTCTCTGCCGGCTCACTTCCACTGGGACGGGACGGCCTAGCGCACCAGTAACTCTCTGGCACTAGAGAAAATGCTTGACTGGTATCTGTAGAAAACTCAACAAACAGCCGCTGCAACATACCACTGACTTCAGCTCCTCGCTTTATCGCCCCGGACGTAACTAATGAGGTGAGCATTCGAACGGATGCATCGAGAAATGCCAGCGACAGCCAACTCTTATCTTTTAGCCCTTTGTCACAGAGCGTGGTGGCCACAGTATCGCCAACCTTTAAGTATGCAATACGCTCTTTAAGCGGGGCAATAAAGTCATCACCACCTGCCCAGCTTCTCCAGCCCTGAGGAGGCACCCGTAGGATGTGGACATGCAACTCATCCAAAAAACGACGTGCGCTAGGCCAACGCCTGCCACTGGCAGGGTCCATCACTTGCACGATACCGCGATGATTTCTCCAAGCCACAACAAAATGAGTGTTGCCATTAGGTAGGCGCACCACAACCAATCCTGGTAAGTAATCAGTGGAACTCAGTAAAAGGTGATCCACAGGAACTACCATCTGGGCGGCATCCAGCCCTAACTCTATCGCAATCTTTTCCAGAGTATTTATTGAGGTGCCATCTACATCAGTCTGGCAAGCATCGCGTAAATGGCCGTAATGTGTGTTTACACCAAAGCCTTCAAGCAAGCACTTCAGGGAAGCCGGGCCACAGTCCATATTAGAGGTCTGAACAACCTCTGGAACTAACCAGCGTGTTTTGCATTTCACTATCACGCTCCCTCTTCTACTATTTCTGCGGAAGCTTTACCTGAAAGTATTTCGCCCGTCCTTTGTAGCAGCAGCTGATAAGGTGTTTTCTTACCTGTGGCAATTTCTACTCTGGCCGGTAAATCGTGTAATAAAGGGAGGTGGGGCGGTGTCTCACCTTGCAAGGATAGCTGTACAAGAACTTTACCTTGCTGGACGGCACTCGCCACCCGCTCTACACGAGCCTCCAATTGCCCGTAACGAGCCCAGGAAAATCCATCCAATTTTACTTGGGCTTGCTGCCCAGGCTGAATATGTCCCAGTGCTAATGCGGGCGGAAAAAATGCCTGTATAGAAATAACGCCTTCTGCCTGAATCGTTGCAACTTGTTGCCCGGCAACCAGTACTTCACCTTCCCGAATTTTCGCCAGCGAAGCCAATACCCCGGTAATTGGGGCACGTAAGTTCTGTTCACGTACTGCAAGATGGCTTTGCTGGATACGGGTATCAACTTCCGCAAGCCTTCCATCGATATCCTGATGTCGCTGTTTTAATGCGCTCACCTCAAGTTGATATTCACTAATCAGTTGCGCTCGACGATCCTCCAAAGCACGAATATCCGCTTGTACTTTCAAGGTTGCCATCGCCATTTGTTGGTACGTTCGCTTTGCGGCGAGGTAATCCAATTCTGAACTTTGTTGTTTTTGTAACAGTCGCTCATAACGATCAGTAACATCCGCTTGAATTTTCTGATTACTCACTTGAAGCTGGTACTGTTGTTCCAGTAATTTTAATTGATCGCTAAGAGCCTTCTCGTCTTCACCAAATTTTTTATCGAGTAGCTCTTGTTCTCTTTGAACTGATTCAAACTGATCTCGCAAGCTTCCGGATATCTTGTTATCTCCCTGCAAGCTCAAATCAAGTACGGACGTATCAAGACGAATTAATATATCGCCTTGCTCTAAGGCATCTCCCAGCTCTGCTTCAATATGCACAACACGCCCAACTCTCTGGGTACTTACATGGACGGTATTGTGATCTTGCTCCAACCTCGCATCTTCACTCACGCTATATGTTGTGATTTCCATTGTAAAAAACCATATAACCCAAGCCGATAAAAGCAGGACACCGAGAGCAGTAGCTAAAATCAGACCACGAATAGAATCTGAAACAATGGAACGTGAAGTGTGAAAAAAAGGAGTTGACAATATAAGAAACCTATCAATAGTTATCGCATTGAACAGGAGTAAAATTTGACTCTATTCATTCGATCTTTTGTATTTTTCTACTGAAAATACAGGAAATACAAATTTAGATTTCTCAGGTTATGGAGTCAATTGGAATCTGTATATTCCTCGCTCTAGCATAGTGATTTATAACTATCCCCGCCTAAGCTAAAGTGACGGTCCATGCAATGCTATTTGCTCCACAGCCAAAGTAGTCAAGGCGAAGCTTTTCAACCAAAAATAATTGAGGATAAAATGCAATATAGACCTGGAGTGCACCTAAACACCCTCAATTCATATTCATCTAACATGGAAAGTAAGTACAAACTAACAGCGGGCATAGTGGCCTGTTCACTTATAGTTATGCTCCATCACTAAAACCTTGATACTGATCAAAGTAGCTGTCGAAAAACAAGAATTTCACATTTTTCAGCTAAGTAGCCATAGTACTATATAGGCAAGAACCCATTTTCTGATAAAGTAAATCTAAAAGCAAAGCACAAGAGTTAAAATCAAAAGCATAAATTCGGCTTACCATCAATATAGATTCGAGACTTGCTTAATACTTTGCAGTATTTCCGAAATTGCAAAGCCAATACACATGCTAGAGCCCAATCACAAAAGGTGGCTCAAAGATTTTTATTAGAGATCTCTGTAGAAAAGTGGCAAATCGGGCCAATATAAAATCTACGAGACGGCGCTATCAAGAATCTGAAATAAACACCATTCAGAATTTTTATTGAACAAAAAACTTATTGACCCCACCTAAAAACACACAATTAAAATGAATTCAGGGTGTTATCTGATTGGATAAAGCTCTAACAAAGCCGCCACTTGTGAACCAAGCATTGTATCTGCACCGTCAAGATTCCACTAGCAACAGACCATCTTTTTCGGCCCTGCTTTTCGCAAGGATAGTTGTCGAGACAAATTCTCGCTAAATTATTGACAAAGTCAAAGCTGACAAAGATAGGCTTAAATTATGAGCTAAATAGCAATAATCATATTAGGATATAGGTTTTATAGTTAAAAAAATCATAGCTCACTTTCACCGTCAACTGAAGGCAAAAAGTAGAGGGGGAGCAAACTCATTTAGATTGATTCTAGTATTTAAAAATAAACAGCTAGAGCTATTCCTGTAGCAGAAATAAAGTGGCACCAATCGACATCATTTGACGATTGGCGCCTGCGAACCCATATTATCCCATCGAAAGTAGACCAAGTGATAAGAGTCATGTAAAAAAATTGCAAATTTACGAATGAACTCTTACAAAATAGGTGTGTCGAACGATCAGTGCGAGTTACAACCATTTACGTACATTGGAATAAACTCGACAGGTAAGTCAGGGCCGGCAATCCCCCCTCAGGAAAGCAAAGCCTGCAGTGCAAGCAGATATAACTACAAGGTTATTTGAAGTTTTCAATAAAGCAATACTGAAAATAGCCTCAAAACCTATCGAGATCAATCTGTAAAAAGCACTCCAAACAGCCTAACTTTGGGGGTCAAGGGAAAGATTACTTAATCTTCATCC
Organism: Microbulbifer sp. MKSA007; assembly: GCA_032615215.1. Taxonomy (NCBI): domain Bacteria; kingdom Pseudomonadati; phylum Pseudomonadota; class Gammaproteobacteria; order Cellvibrionales; family Microbulbiferaceae; genus Microbulbifer; species Microbulbifer sp. MKSA007. The sequence continues at coordinate 4,654,157 of CP128433.1, forward strand.
CAAGGCAGTTCTACTTGTGCATCAGGCCCAGCTTTAATATCAGTTTCAGTGTACATAGCGCACCTTCCTTTCCGTTAGTTCATATAGTTTGCCGGATAGGAACCTCTACCCAGCAAGCTAAAGCTTAACTCGATTATGCCCCAATATGCCAATGTTGACTGGTAATTATGGGTGAATGATCACAACAAAAATTTTTGTCTACCGCTAGAAATACCCACTACATGCATTAAAGCTCTGAATTGAGCGAAAATTTTCTTAGCCCAACAGGCTCAACACTTCAGGACTATCTATCCTATCTACAACCTACTAATCCTCTTATAATGTAATATCCATCCTACATCAATCGACTTTTGTAAAATACTTATCAATATTTTTAACTGGATTGATGAAAGCCTCAACTAATTTAACGCCACCCATAATCTCCTAGTGAGAATTTCATTAAACCGGTCCTTAATACAATCAAATTAGTCTAAATTTTCACATTATTAATGAAGCTATCGTACCAATTCATGCAGGTAACCCGGACCTAAATACCCCCAAGAATATTCAGAGCTCCTACTAAACTGACTTAAATTCTATAGCTCTCCTTGAAAAGACTAAATATTAGGCTAAAAAATTAACGAATTTGGCAAAAAATAGTAAAAAATTTAAAAATTGGCCATTTTGCAACAATAAATATTGACACACCCTTGATCTAACCAAGCTCACTCTTAACACTGGAGTAATGAGATATTGCCAATCTCAATGCAGGAAATTCAATCCATTCAAATTATGGCTATTTATAAATTTCTGCGCCTCCAGCCTCAACTATATGCACTAACCACCCCCTCAGTTGATACCAATGTTTTGTTACATAAAATCAGCAGCCACCCGCAGTGCGGGCGAAATGGTGAAAATCCCCAAAGGGGGCTAGTTACAATCCAGTCAGCTGCCTCTGCTCTTGACGGTGCTATTCAGTCTCTTGATTCTTGATGTACTCTCGAATTATCTGCTCATCAAGCCCCACTTTACTAACAATCCCCGAGCCGAAAAGTGTCTTCCTATAAAATTTCTCTCTACATGCTTGTACTTCCGAAATATCTGGTTAGAAACACTGAATTTCGGAGGAACCACTAACAACATATGGATGTAATACCTCATTGCGTATCCCTCGACCGACTCAATACCCTTTTGACGGAATAAGTCTCGAAATATCGTTCCTATCTCCCGCTTCAATCTTCCAAATAATGCTTCACGTGAGCTTGGCACCGCCAATCTCGCATATGGCCTCCTTTATATAACTTGCTGGTTCATGGAGGCCATATTTTTCATTCTTCGCGCCTGAACGGCAGAGCCCTCTCATGTCTCACCGTCAGAGACGGTGGTTTACCTATGTATTTATTAACCCATGAGCGATTTGTCAGCCCTAAAACTACCTCTAAAGTAACATTATTTAAATTTTATTGACTTATGTCTCGAGACTAAACTCCTATAAAAACAATCGTTCTGCTATAATAAAGGTGAATTTATGGGTAAATAAATTGGTTCCCCCGGGAAAGAGCATTAGTACCTTCACATCGTATTTGACAATATTATTCCCACTATCAAGTCAATTTACCCGATAAAAATTCATGCATCCTGTTATCACCAAATAATCATTAAAACCCAAAAAATTACCCGCCAAGTTTATTTTGACCTAATTACCTATCCAACATAAAAATCCATCTACTCGAACAACTCCTATCTAACACATAAAACAGTTAATCAGTTTGACCCAAACCTTCAAACTCAAAAATTAGATACTATTAATTACAAAAAGTTATAACTAAGCAGGACAACCCTAAGAAAAAAACACAATCTTTTGCTATTATCTTTGGACGGTTCAGCATATGAAAACCTAAGGGATATTTAAAACCCACTCTCACACACTAGCCCCTTTAAAAGTAATCTAAAGACTATTGATATAGCTATTAACGTTTCCAATAGGAATTTCCCTATGGTAAGTTGCAAGATTTTTTTGAGTTCATTAAAGCTAGCTCCGGATGCAGCCTCTAAGCTATTCCAAGATCTAATCATTAAGGAGTTAGATACAGAAGAAGACCCTAATGTAGAAATCATTAACACCCTCCAAATAACACCAGGCGAGTGCCATATCGAAATAATCTGCTCGAAGAAACCCAGCCTAACACATCAAAAACTACAAACACTATCCATCCAACTTGATGAGCGGGCGCGAAGTTATTTTCAAATTGAAGACCCGATTCAAGTAAGAGTTCTAATATTTGCAGAAGACTTCATTACTGGAATAAACTAAATTGCAAATTAAATATAGAAAAAGGGTTATTATGCAATTGTTAATAGCCATCTTAAAATTAAGGAAAAACAGTAAAGTGGGCTAAAATACAAACCCCTGTAATAATCATATAAAGTGATTATTACAGGGAAAGTACTATAAATCTAGAATGTTGCTACCAAGCCAATTCGTGCAGATCTTGGAGCTGTCCAATCATATGCAGCGCCATACCAATCGTTAACTTCAGCTGAATTTAGCTCATAGTGCTCATTAACATTCGTAGCCTCTTGATTGTCGAAGACATTGTAGATGTCAAGTGATGCAGTCATGTCAACTCCATTCAATGAGAATCTATACCTCATAGAGGCATCTACATTGAATGTCCATGGGGTTCTGCCAACCTCTCCTCTTGGAATGTAAACATACTCGCCTGTTTCAGGATCCAAATGGTAGAAAGTATCACCATAGCTACCATAAATGTTTGGATCATCACTTGGGTAACTATGACCAAATGCAGATATTGGTCGCCCACTCGCCAAAGTAGCGTTTAAGCCGAATGTAAGGTCTTCAGTAAAGTCATAACTTCCAAACAGCTTGAAGACATGCCTGCGATCATTAGGCTGGTAACCTTCTGCGCCGTCCATAAGAGCGGGGAAATCGAAATCTTGAGTGACACCAGCATCAGCCTGGTCAATATCAGACTTTACTGCCCCCTCAAAATTACCAGTGCTACGAGACCAAGTATAAATAAACTTCCAGGTCATTTGATCTGTACTATAAGTCAGATCTGCTTGAAGAGCGCGATAGATATTTTTTGCTTCAGGTAGACCTATTGTTTCTGCAGAAAATTTCCTTAAGGAATCAGGATCTGGTGAGCCATCAAATAAATCCCCCTTCACTACAAGTTCGGAACCATCCCAATAATACCCATCGGCATACCAAGACATCGACTCACCCGGATTTACCATTACGCAATACGGCCATGCATAGCGCCCGCAGTAATCATCAAGGGCAGAAACAACTTCACGATAGACCCCGCGAACTCCCACACTTAGATCATCGTTAATCGCTGTTTCAAAGCCCAAAATATACTCGTCGCGAGCAAATGGTTCAGCTTCTTGAGCTTGGAATATATCCTTTTCTGGAATTACAGGAACGGAACTTACATAGGAAGAAGAAACAACATCACCATTTATAGGCGTAATTCCCGTAGGAGCATTAGTTACTGAGTCAATGCCAGTGTAAGTGTAGTAGGTTGTTACATCACTTACGCCTGATGCAGCTCTATAGATCGTATTATTTGCAATTGGTAAATAGTAGCGCCCCCAAGTACCATAAACCTTTGTCTCACCATCACCAAAGGGGTCCCAGGAAAATCCTAAGCGAGGGGCAATGTCTGTATCAAACTCGAACAGCTGTTTTCCTGTAGTACCATCTCCCTCATAGATATCTTTGCGGAGACCGATGCTTATCATCAAGTCATCCATTATTTGCCACTGATCTTCGATATAAAAAGCAGTTAAATCTGAACTAAAACCGCCCCCTCCTTCGAAGATACGATCACTTACGACTTGTAGCGGTTCTCCAGTTTCGTTTGTAAATAAAACTCCCTGATCACCTTGTACACTTCCACCAATGCCAATAGTTTCATAAGTCCAACTATGACCAGCAACTGGAGCCGTAGTACGAGTTGAAGAGCGTTCCTGAATATCAACTCCCGCTTTAAGGCTATGATCTCCCAGTGAGTAATTGATATCTAAACGATATTGAGTGTTTTCATCAAAATTAGAACCAATAGTTCCACCACCACAGGTACTTACTCCCAACCCAGCTTCATCTGCAATTGCTGGACACTCTAAGGCTAGTGGCTCGGTGGTGTACTCAGTTTCAATTTGGCCCGCCATAGCAGATATACTTAAATCATCTGTTATATATCCGGTATAATTAAAGGAGTGGGCATCAGATCCCCTTATTCTGGTGTTACCTGTAACAACCCCAGCTGAAGCACCGATATTTGGCCCAATTGACCCGGTATTTGCATCAAACTCATAGATAAGTTCCTCAGTTTCATTCCGATCAGAAAAACCGAAATAACTCAACCGATGATTATCAGTAATATCCCAATCTATTTTTGCCCCCCAAAACAGATTGTCAGTACCAGATGATTCCCGGGTACGAAACTGAGTATCTGGATTTCCTTGGTCAAATCCAGATCGATAAGCAAACTTATCAGTTTTATCCCTAGGGTTTATCAAGCCATAGAAAAAGAGCTTGTCCTGAACAATTGGACCCGAGGCAGAAAATGTGTAGGAAAATTCATCATATTCATTTTGGGATTCATTGCGGAATACATCTCCTGTTCCGCCATTGCCCCTAGAAACAGACCCTTCTGAGCGAAGGAAGTCTGGATCCCAGTAAACAGTGCTACCGAACTCCCAGGTATTTCCACCACTTTTAGTAACGGCGTTGACAACGCCGCCCGTTGTGCGACCAAATTCTGCTGAATAGCCGCCAGTTTTCACCTGAAACTCTTGATAAAACTCAAATGGAACAGAGCTACATCCTATCCCCTGCCTAGTATTTGTTACTTCCAATCCATTGATATAACAAGAGTTTTCTGCGATCGATGCTCCGCCAAAGGAAGCGGCGCCAAAACCATTACCAGTGCCAAAACCGGTATCCCCGGCAATAACACCTGGCGCCAACAATGAAACCGCTGTCAGGTTCCTTGCGATTGGCATTGCATCAAGCTCAGCCTCTCCCATAACCAAACCAGAATCCATTGTATAGGTGTCGACAGAGGTTAAAAGTCTCCCTTCGACAACAACCTCTTCATAAGTAATATTATCAATATCAAAATTGGCATTCGCATTAGTGCCAAGGGTGACCCTTACTGTACGCTCAGCCACCTGTTCTCCATCTTGGGTAACCACAACTTGATACATGCCAATAGGCAGCTTGGTAAACCTGAAATTCTCCCCCGATACTGTTTCAATTGAGCGCGTTAGCCCCGTACTCAAATTATTAACAGTTACTACGTACTCTTCTCCCACCTTTTGCTCAGAAGATTCGATAACACCAACAATATTAGAACTTGAGTTACCTGTCGCATACACTTGATTGCCAACAAACGACAACCCAATAGATGTCGCTAAAAGCGTCTTTTTAAACAAATTCATAAACCCGTCCTTTTGATTATTAAATATGTTTATTAATTATGCTAATCAAACCACCCTACTACTGCTTACTCACCCCATTAAATTATCCCCTCCACCAAACAACCATAAAAATGAAAAAACACCCAGAACAACGGCCCTCCCTTTTATTCTGATAGACTCATAAAAATTAAAAGTGGGACAATCATTTCAAATACTTAAAACTACCCCTCTTGGCACCCCACATATTAAGCAATCATACTTTTTTAAAACAACCAATAAAAATATTTTCTATCGATCTCAAATATACATCAAAGAGAAAAGGCAGAAATACCGCCAAAACCGGACATAATTAACAAATAGAAAATCTTTAAAGTCTATTTAATAGATTTATACCACACACAGCTGCCATCAAAAAAATGCGGGAGCAACTTCAACAAAAGATAATCAGAACCAAATAAAATAAATGGCACTCTATATTCAAGAATATCTAATTTATAGGTACTTCAAGTCACACTAATTTACTACGCATCCATACTGGATTAACGATAAACAAGGTAAATCTCAATATAAATAAATAGAGTGCGGCAGGTTAAACAAAGTCAGGAATGACTGATTAGCAAGGAAGCGAAGCCGTTCACTTCCTTGCAGGAATTTACTTACGTAAAAACTCCAGCATCCATCTGGCAACTGCATTTTCATGGATATCGTTCTTGAGCGACTCCTGCCCTTTATCAACCACAGCTTCACCAAAAGCCTGCCGTCGAAGCTCCATTAAGCTATTCGAGTAGGGCTTAGTAAATTCTGGATGCGCCTGGAAGCTAAGCATATGATCATCCACCTGCACCATTGCCATGGGGCAGAACTCACTGGAAGCCAGTACTCGCCCACCAAGCGGCAGCTGATCCACCTGATCCTGATGCGTTACTAAGAGACTAAAGTTGGGGGCGGGTTCAGACATCCAGCTAGGCGTCTCCTGCATTTCGTAGGTGTGCACTCCCAGCCCCCAGCCCTTATCTGACTTACGAGCCCGGCCTCCCAGTGCCTGGGCAATTAACTGGTGACCAAAGCAAATACCAATGGTCGGCTTTTTCTCACCATGTAACTTGCGTACAAAATCCATTAAGGGCGCAATCCAGGGTTTGTCGTCATAAACGCCTGTCTTGCTACCGGTAATCAGGTAAGCATCTACTTCATCTATATGGTCGGGATACTGGCCGTGCTGGACTTCGTAGGTGTTAAACTCCAAATTGGAGTCCTGGTCGCGCAACAAGTCGGCAAACATCTCCGGGTACTCCCCAAATTCGCCGACAAGCTCTTTGCGCACATCATCGGTTTTTAAAATTCCAATCTTCATTATTTTCACCGCTGAATTGACTACGTAGTATTGGGATTATGGCATATCCAGTCATCAGAGACCGCAATCAGAAAGATTTGCCCCACTGTAACAAGCGCCATAACAGCACATCTTTCATCATAGATCTTTTACCTATCCGGGTCGCCTGATAGCTCTTTGGCCCGCCGCCTAGGAGCAACATTTCTCTCTGGGCATTCTTAGCTGAAGTAGTTTTGTGTATGATCTCGGCTTTAGCACATTTTTCAGCCAACCCTTCGGCTACAAGGCGGCCCAGAGGCAATTAGGGTCGCTTGCAGTAACGACTGAGGACCAACAATGACCACAACAACCTCCCCGAGTGATCGGCAGGATAGTCCCCCAGGGCGCAAGACAGCCTTTATCCGCTTCTTAGATGCAGTGGAATGGCTCGGCAACCTTCTCCCCCACCCAATCACACTGTTCGCGCTATTCGCCGTTAGCGTGATAGTCATTAGTGGTATCGCTTCTTACTTTGGCCTGTCTGTCCCCGACCCCCGCCCGGTTGGCGCTGCTGGCCGAGCTCCAGATGGCGTCATTGAGGTCTTCAACCTTATGAGTGGCGATGGACTCAGGATGATCGTTACCAGTCTGGTTAAGAATTTCACCGGATTTGCTCCGCTGGGGACAGTTTTGGTGGCCCTATTGGGGGTTGCGATTGCCGAGCACTCCGGCCTGTTAAGTGCCGCTGTTCGCGGTCTGGTACTCCAGGCCTCCAAACGCACAGTCACTGTCATAGTGGTTTTTGCCGGCATCATCTCTAATACCGCCTCTGAATTGGGCTACGTGGTACTGATCCCATTAGCCGCAATGATTTTCCACTCTCTCGGTCGACACCCTATCGCTGGCCTGGCCGCCGCGTTTGCCGGTGTCTCTGGCGGCTACAGTGCTAACTTGCTGCTGGGAACGGTGGACCCGCTGCTATCGGGGATCACAGAATCAGCAGCCCATATGATCGACCCGACCTACTCCGTGGGCCCGGAAGTAAACTGGTTCTTTATGATTGTCAGTACCTTCCTGATTACCGGAGTTGGTAGCTGGGTGACCATGAAGATCGTAGAACCCAAGCTGGGTAAATATGATCCCAGTGAAGCATCTGTCGACCTGACTCAAGACAAAGTTGGCACCCTGACCGACGCCGAGAAGCGCGGCCTTAAGTACGCAGGTTTGGCTGTTTTGGGCGTATCTGCAGTACTAGCTTTGACGGTGGTGCCTGAGTGGGGTGTTTTACGTAATCCCGAGACAGGCTTGGTCGCGGGCTCTCCGTTCCTTAAAGGTATCGTCTCACTGATCCTGGTGTTCTTCGCTATCCCGGGATTTGTTTACGGTAAGGTTGTCGGCACCATGAAGAATGACCGAGATGTCATTGATGCCATGGCCAAGAGCATGAACAGTATGGGGATGTACATTGTCCTTGTGTTCTTTGCTGCACAATTTGTCGCCTTCTTTAAGATCACCAACCTGGGCACCATTTTTGCCGTTTTAGGTGCTGATGCGCTACAAAGCATCGGCCTCACTGGGCCACTACTGTTCCTGTTCTTCATCATGATGTGTGGCTTTGTGAACTTAATGCTGGGCAGTGCCTCTGCTCAGTGGGCAGTGACAGCTCCCATCTTTGTACCCATGCTGATGCTGCTGGGCTACGCCCCCGAAGTAATCCAGGCGGCCTACCGTATCGGTGACTCTGTGACCAACGTTATCACGCCGATGATGAGTTACTTTGGCCTGATCATTACTTTTGCTGCGCGCTATAAGAAAGACTTGGGCATGGGTACATTGATCGCCACCATGATTCCCTATTCCATCTTCTTCTTTATTGGATGGACAGCCCTGTTCTTCATCTGGGTTTTTGCCCTGGGACTGCCCGTCGGCCCCGGTGCAGCTACCTACTATGGTGGCTAATCCACTGATTAATCAGTAATCCTAGAGCCCGCTTATGCGGGCTTTTTTGTCTCCCAAAAATGACCGTACATTTGAACTGGTCATTTATATCCGCTGGTAACTACCCAAAAAGTGTTAAAGCGTTCCTGAAATCACCAGTCATTCAAGATAGCTTTAGGCAGGGGTAAAAAAGTGGATAAATTAAGAAAAAATTATTATTCCCAGATATGGAGTCACCATAAAACAAAAAAATTTTTTTACTGTCATAAGGGAATAAAGTTTCAATGTATTAACTTTAATTGGTATTTTTTTCATTAGGTGACATTTTGATTATGAGCAAAAGCCAAAAGCCCTTCGAATCCACAAAAAAAACAAGTAATATAGGCCTTGAAATAATACTTAGCGGAGACTGATTGGCGGATTACGCCAGTTTCGGCTGCCTTGTTTTAATCTCATATATTATTTTCTCAGGATGAGTCGTGTGCACTTTGTGGTAGTTAGTGCAGTAACAGTTATCCATAGCGCACAATACATATCAGGAATTCGAAATAAAACAGGCATTCGCCAATATGACGGTTTTGCAAATCCGTCAGACAATGCCCAGGAATGTGTAATCCTGGAATTTGCATTTATTTGTAGATTCCTAAAATTATCGGGCGCGCCTATCAGTTGAATATTTCCGCTCAAATAGAAGTTGCGACCCGGCACGCCTAATAATTAAATCAGGCTGGGTTCTTGGAAGGATTTGGAAGAAATTGACCCAACAAATAAGAGCTAAGCTGTTAACCGGCTTTTATGACCAAGTATCCCAGCTAAATGGCTGCCCGGAAACACTGCTTAATAGCGCCGGTATTAACCCCGAGCAAGTTGAAAAACTCGAGGGGTATCTCCCGTTGAGTAAAGTGACTGACCTTGTTGAAAAGGCCGCACGACAACTCAATTGCGCGGATTTCGGACTGAGACTGGCAAAAAGCCAGGGGGCTGCCGCCCTCAGTTCTCTTGGAGCAGCAGTATTGCAGTCGTTGACCCTCGGGGAATTCCTCAATGCTGCCGTAAAGCAATTTGCCGCCCCTCCTTATAACCTGCGAGTTGAATTGGAAGTTAAAGGGCTCCAAACGTTTATAACTTTTCATTGTTTAAATGATTTAGAAAGTTATATACCTTCGGACTCTCCATTGCCTCTCGAGCTATTCCGGGAATTTCTCCTTGGGGTTTCTGTTGTCGCACTACAAATATTATGTGGTGAAAAGTTCAATCTGGAGGCGGTTCATTTAAAGTCCAAACAGCCGCTCCACGACCAATATGAAAACTTTTTTGGTACAAATGTACAGTTTTCACAAAATAGCGACACCTTGATTCTAAGTAGCGGCCAGTTGGCCCAACCGACCGAGAAGTGCAACCCGGTTTTAAGGCCTCTATTAAAGTCTTATATCGACAAAGTACTGGAACAAGGTGAATCAAACCTGATTCACCAGGTAGAACAGCTGATCTATTGCCTGATGCCGCTAAAGCGCTGCAGTCTGCAGGAAGTCGCCAATCAGCTGGGCATGCACAAGCGCACACTGCAGCGCAGGTTGCGAGATCGGGAATTGGTGTTTGAGGATATTCTCGACCGTATTCGCCGCGAACGCGCAGAGCATTATCTCAGTAGAAAGTTGCCACCTATGGCCCAGATTTCCAATATGCTGGGGTATCGGGAGCAGAGCTCATTTAACCGGGCCTGCGACCGCTGGTTTGGTACCACTCCAATGAAAGTTCGCCGCAGGTTGTTGAGTGAAGCTGCGGCGAAAGCTGCACTGGAAACTGAAAGTTAAAGCCCCTTCAGAAAAATACAGAATCAGTCGTGACACAAGCCAGATTTTAGCTTGTGTCACGACTGATTAAATACCCAGCCTTTCCTACTTACTCATCCCCTAATTCCCACCTACACCACTGATCAATTAGAGCCTGTCAGATCTCTGGATCATTAGTCGTAAAGTGAGCTCTCCAGCCCCACACTTCTTTACAAGTTATCCACATTACTTACTCATTCCTCGACTATTTTCGATGGCAGTCCCAGGCCAATTCGAGAAGCCAGCCCTTCGCTGAGCGGTAATCGCCATTTCCCGAGTCTATAGTTTCGGGCGACAGCAATAACCTCTGTCAAAACCCAATGAGCAAAGTTGAGGCTCCAGGGACTCCCCTCAAAGTGCCTACGACAGGAGAACACGATGAAAAAAATATTTATCCCAGTAGCAGCCCTCTTACTGGCCACAAATGTATCTGCACAGCCGCGCCAGCCTCCGCAGGAAGCGATTGATGCCTGCAGCAGCTTGGCAGAAGGAGACGCCTGCACTGTCGAGACACCCAGAGGCACATTGGAGGGCACCTGCCGTATGCCCCCGCAGATTGAGCAGCTGGTCTGTGTACCTGCCGGCGGCAAGGGCAAAGGCGGCCCTCGCCCCATGGAAGATGAAGAACAGTAACTCCCAATTAATCGCAACCGGCCAGCGGTACTGTAAATCTTGAGATGTCATTATGAAGAAGTGGTTATTTGTGGGGCTTTGCAGTATTGCGCCTCTCTCGCTGGCTCACGTACCCGATAGCGCCCTGGAGGCTTGTCGAAACCTGTCCAGTGGCGCCAGCTGCTCAATGGAACTGCCCAATGGCCGAGTCAGTGGTCGCTGCCGCAACCACCCCCAATCACATGGCCTAGCTTGTGTTCCCGAGCGCAAACTGACTGCGCGCTCTACAGGAGGGGGCGCCACTGGTGGACGCCACACCGCTCGCAAACACACAGTGGTGCAATCCGATGGTCTGCAGCACACTGTTCCCGCTACCGAAGCACCGATTACCTTTAGTGAAGTGAGTATCAGTATCCAGGGACCCTGGCGCGTTATTGAGGCCAATGGTATTTCCGAGCATAAGACTGGTACCTTCCCCAATCGCGGCAATCCCCATGAAATCGAGGTGCAGCGCTACCGTTTCCGAGTTCCGGCTATTCCCCAAATTGCCGCTCAATCTACACCGGTTCCGTTGCAGAATTTTGGTATCGGACTGAACGGAGTGCCTTTCGACCCCAGTGCTGCGGAATGGTACCTGGGCAATCGGGGACGCTGGCGCTACGAAGCCCTATCCGGTGCGATTCAGCTGGGTGTAGACGATAACTACGCCCATGTTCAGCCCAATGGTGCCTATCACTATCACGGAATTCCCACCGGTTTATTACAGCGCCTGGGGGTATCTAAGGAAAGGCATTCGCCACTGATTGGCTGGGCTGCCGATGGATTCCCCATTTATGCCCTGTACGCCTATGCCGATGGTTGGGAACCGAAATCCGGAATTGCGGCAGTGACTTCAAGCTATCAGGTGAAACCCGGGAAACGCCCCAAGGGCAGTAAAGAACCCGGTGGCTACTACGATGGTACCTTTGTGGATGATTACCACTATGTAGCTGGCTCCGGCACATTGGATGAGTGCAACGGCAGAATGGTTCGCACCCCGGAATTCCCCAAAGGCACCTATGCCTATTTTCTAACAGAGGACTGGCCCATTATCCCGCGCTGTTACAAGGGCACCCCGTCAGAGGATTTTCGTCGGGGCCCCGGTAACAACCAGCGCAAGGGTGCAACTAGGCGCCCCTAGCGCAGGAGGCTCTGAAAGCTCACTTCCCCAGAGGAATACCGCAAGGTATTCCTCTGCCAAAACAGCCGTCCCCGGCTGGGCTGTCAGCTCATATCAATTACCGCCAGCGCTTCCGCCAAGGTCTTGACCGAGTGCATTTCCATTCCCTCGATATCGTTCTTCAAGCGGTTGGCTGCAGGCACAATGGCTTTGCGGAAACCGTGTTTGGCCGCCTCGCGCAAACGCTCCTGGCCCGAGGGCACCGGGCGAATCTCGCCTGACAGCCCCACTTCCCCGAATACCACCAGATCCCGAGGCAGGACACGGTTGCGGAAACTGGAGACTACCGCCAATAAGAGTGTCAGGTCGGCGCTGGTTTCCATCACCTTTACCCCGCCAACCACATTGATAAAGACATCCTGGTCCCCCACCAAGACCCCACCGTGGCGATGCAACACAGCGAGCAGCATGTTCAAGCGGTTCTGGTCGAGGCCCACCGCTACCCGGCGGGGGTTGCCAAGACTGCTATCGTCCACCAGGGCCTGCAACTCTACTAACAGCGGCCGGGTGCCCTCCCACACCGAAGTCACCACAGAACCGGCCGCGATCTCCTCGGCCCTTTGCAGGAAAATGGCTGAGGGATTGGATACCTCTTTCAGGCCCTGCTCTGTCATGGCAAACACGCCGAGTTCATTAACGGCCCCAAAGCGATTTTTATGGGCCCGCAATGTGCGGAAGCGGGAGTCGTGGGTGCCTTCGAGGAGAATGGAGCAGTCGATAATATGTTCCAGCACCTTGGGGCCCGCGAGACTGCCATCTTTGGTGACATGCCCCACCAGAATCAGCGCCGTGCCAGTCTGTTTGGCAAAGCGGGTCAGGTAGGCCGCACTCTCGCGCACCTGTGCCACAGAGCCGGGTGCCGATTGCACATCGCTCATGTGCATCACCTGGATCGAGTCCACTACCATTACCCGAGGATTCACTTCCTTGGCCGCCAGGCAAATACGCTCCACATCGGTTTCGCTGAGCAATTGCAGGGAATCCGTGGGCAGACCCAAGCGCTTAGCGCGCATAGCAACCTGCTGGAGAGATTCCTCGCCGGTGATATAAAGCGCCGGCATTGAAGTCGCGAGATGGCACAGGGTCTGGAGTAAAACAGTGGATTTACCCGCACCAGGATGGCCGCCGATCAATACGACGGAGCCAGGCACCAGCCCGCCGCCCAGCACTCGATCCAGTTCCGAGGCCGTAGTGGGAATACGCGGCAATTCACTGAGGTCGATTTCCGATAGTTTTTGTACTTTGCCAGCACCAGCGGAACCGGCGTAACCACTTTGTGTATCGGTAAAATTCGCGGCGCGACTGTCTTTGTGATCCGGTCCCAGGCGTACTTCCGATAGGCTATTCCAAGTGCCACAAGCACTACACTGCCCTGCCCATTTGGTGTAGTCAGCGCCGCATTCATTACACACGTAGGCAGTTTTACGTTTTGTGGCCAAAGCACTCTCCCGAAAAGTCACAGAATTGATCGGCGCACAGTTTACCCCTTATCCGGCCGAGGCGGGTGGTGCTCAGCAGTCTAAAATGACTCTCCTACACGGATCCCTTCTATTGGCATCTTCTCCTTCCAATTGGTCTATCTACGCGATTGATCTAGATCAATTCACCCAGCCCCCTCCGAGATAACATCCGCCGCTGCCTCTACCCACTAATGGGGAGGCGCAGAACAACACTGACTAACCATCGAACAGGAAGTAAGTATGTCGTCTATTACTCTTCGCGGCGCGATTCTGGCGCTCGCCATGGCCTCGACCTCCGCCCTGGCTGCGGATCACGAAGTTAAGATGCTGAACCAGGGCAAGGACGGCATGATGACTTTTGAACCGGCATTTCTCGCAGTAGCACCGGGCGATTCTGTCACCTTCCTGCCCACTGATGCGGCCCACAACACTCACTCAGTTTTGTCCCCTGCCGAGGGCGCTACCTGGAATGGCAGCATGGGAGAAAAGGTGACTGTCACTTTGAACCAGGAAGGTGTCTACGTATACCAGTGCGACCCACATCTGCCGCTGGGTATGGTTGGGGTAATTCAGGTAGGTAAGGCAACCAACTTGGAAGAAGCCAAGAAGCATGCCGAAGGCATGAATGCCACCATCGCCATGAACAAGGAGAGGCTCACTCAATACCTCGGCCAAGTCCAATAAGAGGAGTCGCGGCGTGGACATCCTATTTGAAAAAGGTCACCACCTGGTTGCGCGGTTCGGCGATTTGGTTAAAGAGCAGAATGGCAGCGATGGGGTACAGGCCAATCAATTTGTTATTCGCCGCGGCACCAAAGGGGCGCTTATCGATCCCGGCGGCGATCTGACTTACACACACCTCACCATTGAGCTCAGCCGCCATTTGAACCTGAGCGAACTGGACCTGATCTTGGCCTCTCACCAGGATCCGGATATTATCGCCTCGCTGCCGCGCTGGATGCTGCATTCGCGCTGTAAGGTGGCGGTGTCGAAGCTGTGGTCGCGGTTTTTGCCACACCTGGTTTCCGGCTTTGTCGCCTCGCGTGCCGGTGCTGAACGCTGGCAGGAACGTATCATGCCTCTGGATGATAAGGGAGAAATTATCCCCTTCAGCGACAGTGAGATCTGGGCGCTGCCGGCGCACTTTATGCACTCCTGTGGCAACTTCAGTTTTTATGATCCGGTCAGCCGCATATTGTTTTCCGGCGATATCGGTGCCTCACTCGGTGGTGAGGAGGGCGAAGTCAAAGATTTCGACGAGCACCTGCCGTCGATGGAAGGGTTCCACCGCCGCTATATGGGCGGGAACTGGACCTGTCGC
Organism: Microbulbifer sp. MKSA007; assembly: GCA_032615215.1. NCBI lineage: Bacteria > Pseudomonadati > Pseudomonadota > Gammaproteobacteria > Cellvibrionales > Microbulbiferaceae > Microbulbifer > Microbulbifer sp. MKSA007. The sequence continues at coordinate 4,669,281 of CP128433.1, forward strand.
CTCTGGGCCAAGATGATTCGGGAACTCAACCCCGCAATGATTGTGCCCCAGCACGGCGGTTACTTTGCCTCAGGCGATGTCAAAGAGCGCTTCCTGGGCTGGCTAGAGCGCCTCGAATGTGGGCCGGACCTATTGCGACACCAGGACTTCCGCCTGCCCCTGGGCCGCTCTTAATCCGCCATCCCGCAAGCGGGAAGTTGCACCGGCAGAGGCCAGCCCATACACTGCGGGCTGGCTTGTTTTCTGAATACCGCCATGCACACCGGGATCTTCCGCCTATTTTTGCTCATACTGCTACTGGCCTTCGGCGGCCAGGCAGTTGCGTCATCCTGTGCGGAAACACACGAACCCCCAGCGGCATCCATCGCTGCAGAAGAAAAAGGCCATTGCGACGAGGCAACCCTTGAGAACTGCAGCGACAGCCATCCCTCCAGTTGCACTGCTGAATGCAGCTGCTGTGCAGGGCCAGGCACCAGCTCTGCGGTAAACGCTCAATATAAAATCCTTGTATACAACCGCAATCTACTTGTAACTGCCTACCGGGAATTTAATTCCTCTCCAGATCCGGAAATGGCACTACGCCCACCCATATTCCGCATTTAACGGGCCCCGTATGCCTAGGCATACGCGTACTCCCCAGTTTTACTCCAAATATTTTTTATAAATACTCGCGCGCCTGTGTGCGCCCTTAATCTCATCATCGGAGTTCATATGAATCGTTCAATTTTGGTCGCTATTGCGGCGCTACTCACAACCCTAGCATTAAGTGCCTGTGCCGAATCTTCAGACCCCAAAAAGGAAACTGTGAGCCTGACCACTTACAAATCCGCCACCTGCGGCTGCTGCAAAATTTGGGTTGAGCATGCCCAACAAAGTGGCTTTGACGTCGTAGCAAAGGATGTCGAAGACCTTAACGGCGTGAAAAAGCAGCACCATATCTCTCCGCGCTACCAATCCTGCCACACCACAGTGTCAGAACAGGGCTATGTTTTTGAAGGGCATGTACCGGCAAAGCTGATACAACGTTTCTTGCAAAATCCACCGCAGAATGCCATTGGCCTCGCAGTACCAGGTATGCCCCTGGGCAGCCCCGGTATGGAAGTGGGCGACCGTTTTACGCCCTATCAGGTAATGCTGCTTAACAAAGATGGCAGCAGCGAAATTTACGCCGAAATCAATACGGCACAGGAGCAGTTTTAAAAGGGACATCGATGAAAGATAGCTTCCGCACCGACGCCGTATCAAGGCGTACTTTCGTCACAGGTCTCGGAGCGGGAGCCCTGCTGCTGGGGTTACCCCACAGTTCGCACCCAAACTCGCCAACAGCTTCGGCAACAACCCTGCGCGGTAACCACTTTGATTTATCCATCGGGTACCGCCAGGTAAATCTTACCGGTCGCGAACGACAAGCCCTTACCATTAATGGCAGTCTACCCGGCCCCATTTTGCGCTGGCGGGAAGGGGAAACTGTCACCCTGAATGTCCATAACCAATTACCCGACAAATCCTCCCTGCACTGGCACGGTGTTAGGGTACCCAGCGATATGGACGGCGAACCGGGATTGAGCTTTAGCGGCATTCAACCCGGGCAAACATTTCGCTACCGATTCCCTTTGCGCCAAAGTGGTACTTATTGGTATCACAGCCAATCCGGGTTTCAACAACAACTGGGGCTAATTGGGGCAATAGTCATTGATCCGATATCTCCAGAACCATTTTCTTACGAGCGGGATTATGTTGTTGTCCTATCCGATTGGAGCGATGAATCTCCCCAAACTATTTATACCCATCTAAAAAAAGACCCGGACTACTACAACCGGCAACAGCGCACGGCTACAGATTTATGGCGTGAAGTGCGTACAAAAGGTGTCGCACGAACCTGGCGGGACCGGCATCAATGGAACTGGAAACAGCTTTCCGACCGCAATATCTCCCAGGTCACAGGCGAGACTTACACCTACCTGATTAACGGGCATACACCCGATACCAATTGGACTGCATTATTTAAACCTGGTGAGAGGGTTCGCCTGCGATTAATTAACGCAGCTTCGATGACCTTATTCGACCTGCGTATCCCCGGCCTGAAAATGAAGGTGGTGGCGGCCGATGGACAAAATGTCGAGCCCGTTAGCGTCGATGAAATTCGCATTGGCAGCGGCGAAACCTATGACATAATTGTCGAGCCAGAGAGTGAACAAGCCTACAGTATATTTGCGCAGTCCATGGACCGCAGTGGCTATGCGCGAGGCACACTGACAGGTGATATACGTCTGAGCGCAGAGATTCCCGCGATGGATCACCGCCCAGTGCTCACTCGGCAAGATCTGGGACTAGGGAGAAAAACCGAAGAGACAGACACACACTTTAAAACAACCCAGACTGCTCACACCGAAAAACATTCCTATTTGCCCGATGCAACTGAGGGGGGATGGTTTTACGGAAACCTCGCTGCAGCGGGGCTCGGTAGTAATAGCCCTATCATTCACCAGCCAAGTGAATCCGGATTCAGGGTGGATCACCGCGCGCTGACGCCAGCAAACGGCATCTCTGACCCCGGTGTAGGACTCAGAAACCATAAACATCGCTATAACCGCCGTGTACTGACTTACAGCGACTTGCGCAGCAATAAGCCTACTCAGGATCAGCGAGAGCCACAGCGGGAATTACAGTTACACCTGACCGGCAATTATGAGCGCTATCTCTGGTCAATAAATGGTGAAAAGTTTCGCGATGCCAGCCCATTATTATTTCGGCACCAGGAGCGCCTGCGCATTACCCTGGTCAATGACACTACGCTTCCCCAGCCCATGCACTTACACGGTTTTTGGAGTGAGTTGGAAACCGGCGACGGAGAGTATTTACCTCGCAAGCACACGGTAATCGCACAACCCGGATCAAGCATCAGTTACTTGGTCAGCGCCGACACCTATGGCCGCTGGGCTCTACACAGCCAAATGCTTTACCAGAGGCCCGGTATGTATCGGGAGGTGCGCATTGTTTAAGAATATTTCAGGGATAGCAGCAACACTATGGCTACTTGCTGCCCAGGCCAGCTATGGGCAGTCAGAACCTCAGCATCAACACCACAGCTACCAGTCCTCTGGCGAGGATAACGAAGAAGAACCCATGGCTGAAGTCAGCCTCGACTATGTGGAACTGCGAGGTGATAACGGCGGGGAAATCGAGGGAGACTTCAGCTATGGAGGAGAGCAAAATAAGTTTGTTGCCGAAGTTGACTATGAACGAAGTAGTGGGGAAATTGAAAAAAATGAACTCTGGGCGCTCTATAGCCGGGCAATTTCAGCAAACTGGAATTTCCTAATTGGAATTCGCCACGATTTTAATCTGGAGACTACCAGCCGGAATTGGGCTGCTGTGGGTATTACTGGAGAGTCTCCCTACAAATTCGAAATGGATGCAGTATTTTTCTATGGAGAACATGGCAGTACTGCATTTCGCCTGGAAGGCGAGTATGAAATAAAGTTGGCACAGGACTGGAATCTGGTCCCACGTATCGAGCTGAACTTTTTTGGGCAGAACGATGAGGCCCGAGGTAGCGGTTCCGGCTTATCGGAAGCGGAAGTCGGCTTTCGGCTCATGTATGAAGTCACCAGGAAATTCTCACCCTATATTGGCGTCCACTATGAACGGGAAGTGGGCAATGCCGCTGATTTCGCCCGTGAAGAAGGTGAGGATGTGGACTCAACCGTATGGGTACTGGGGTTTAGAGCTTGGTTTTGACAAAATCCAACTTCTTATATCTATACAAGTTGTACCACTTCGCATCAGCTGTAACTAACTTTACCGCCTCTTCAATCTGTCATAGCATCTAATAGATCTTAATCGCCTTTTTAAAAATATTTAAATTCAGCAAGGATGCCGGTGATATGATTTCCCCCGAATACTGTTAATCGCAGTTTCCCTACTGTGTGTGGGCCTATCAGCAAAAGCTGAAAGCCCACAGAGCCACTCTTCTGTTAGCACGACCAATCACCTGAGTTATGGTGATGAAATTCTTTTCTCATCCAGAATCTTGAGTCGTGAAATACCAATCAACATATATTTACCGCAAACGTTCCATCAAGCATCAAAGCAGCATAGATACCCGGTTATCTTTATTAATGGCACTCACGGCAAAGAATTTTTCCACGCCTTAACCGGGGTAGTAAAGCATCTAAGTAGCGTAGAACGTATGCCGGAAAGTATTGTAATCAGCCTTAATGATGGCGGTGATGAACCGGAAACCTACCTACATGGAATGTGGAAGCATACCACTGAGGAGAAGTTTAGCGCCCTGGGAAACCCTGAGACCTATAGTAAATTTCTAACTGAAGAACTATTCCCATATTTAGAAAGCAATTACCGCGCACTCAACAATAGAATGATTATTGGTGTCTCAACTAGCAGTATCTTTCCTCTCTACGCCCTAACTAACAAACCTGGATTGTTTCAGTCTTACTTCTTTTTATCTGCAGCTGACATATTTGGTATGGGGCCCACTTCAGAGAGTACTTTTATTAATGAAATAACCACAAGTATGCAGACCTCATCAAACAAGATCAATGCTTTTTATTTCGCGATGGCTGACAGTGATATGCGTAAAGATAAGCGCTATGAAAAAAATCTTAAGTCAAATTAACACCAAACTTTCTCCTTACGCAAAAGAGAACCTCAAACTAAAAATAGAAATTATTAACAATGAAAACCATTACGGTGCCTTTATAAAAGCCGCGTTATCGGCTATCGAGCTTAATTATCCCCACGAAGAATGGTCCGCAAATTATCGAGAATTGATATCCCAGCCTGGTGACGCCTTACAAAATATCGATCATTTCTACCAATCACTCTCACAGAAATATGGCTTTCCTATTTTACCCTGGGCTACACGCTGGAGAAATGTTAACAAATTAAGCTATATCACCAGTTTGTTACTAAAGGATCGTCGCATCCAAGAAGCTATCAGTGTTGCAAGGCGATGGGTGGAATATCGGCCAAACTCTATTGATGCCCACCAAAGTTTGGCCCAGGCGTTACAACAGAATGATGAAATTTCAGAGGCTTCTGATGTTTTGAAAAAAGCACTAGAAATTTCTCGCAATCAGGATAAAAGTAAAACGGCGGTGATAAATCGACAAATAGCTAAACTCAAGCTCAATTAGCATACGATTAAAAATTGTATTTACTTAAAATAAAAGGAGATAAATATATATATGGATTTCACCAGTGCTTTTCAATATAAAAAATGGGCCAACTTAGAGCTATTATCAGCTGGCGAAAAGCAACTTCATCTTCTACCCAAGGAAGATGCGATCTTCTTTATCCGTATACTCAATCATACTGCGGTGGTCGACAGCCTGTTTATCAGCCGCATTACCGAAACACAGGAGCTGTTTTCTTCAGATAACACAATTGAGACACCTACGATTCCAGAACTAAGAGAGAGAATGAATAACAATGATTCCTGGCTAATCAATTTCTCTCAAACAGCAACTTTATCCGATCTTGAGAGAGTAATTAATTTTCAATTTACGGACGGGGATTCTGGGCAACTGTCACTTTACGAAATTTTTGTGCATTTATTGACCCATGGTAGCAATCATCGAGGAATGGCATCGCGAACGTTATCTTCGAAAGGCCTGGAAAGGCCAAAAGACACTTTCACCCGCTTTCTACATGAAGTTGAGCCTCAAAGAGGAAAAATAGTAAGCACTTACAATATCAAATCTAAGGGCAAATTATAGAAAGTTATTTTTAGGGATAAAAGCAACAAAACAATGAGGGTTGTGTTGAAATTTTTTTTGCAATCTTATGATTTCCTCAAAAAACTAATTTATAGATTTCCATTCAACAAACAAGAACAAATAAACTTAACATGTTAACATTAGCAATCTGCAATAAGACATAAAAGATAAATAGCTAGGTAAGCGGATTAAGCTACTTGCCATCTAGTTCAGTCGTACCAATATTGAAAATAGTATTAATAAGGAAAACCTAAAAAGATCAATAAGATAGAATTGATACAGCAAAGACTATAAACTGACAAGACACTATAATTTTACATGCCGCAATGCAGCGGTTAAGCACCAATTTCCAGGGGTAACAACTATTAAACGAAGCCCTAAATAAGACTTAGATAGAGCATCATATTGAGCAATAAAAGGAGTTTATCTTTGAAGCACCTTCAAATTTTATCTATTTGCACTGGCCTTTTGACTACAGCTTCCATTCCTCTGGTAGCAGAAGAAGTAGAACCCACCCCGGCAATGGATTTAAAAGAACCGCCAATGGTGATAATCCATGGGCCTGTATCTATCCCCCTCTATGCTGACCCAGGAAATGTTGTTCCTGATCATCTAGAAGCATTTGGTTTCTACCAGTCAGGATGGGAAAAGGACGACATTCCTGATGCTGCGACATTGTCAACTTTTGTCAATATTGACTATGGAAAAGTTGACACATATATGGATGTTGCAAAAAGCAGTGGCACCAAGGTCTGGATATCGCTTCAATCAATTTTCTTTAGTGGTTATGATGACGGCAATAAAAAGAACGATGATTATTATGAAAGTTGGTTAGAAGCCAAGGAAAAGCTAAAACCTTACGAAGACATGATCTATGCATTTGACCCTCTTGACGAACCATACCATCGCTCAGATATGAACAATGATGACTTAAAGGAGTACCTGGAGGAAATAGGACTTCTACTCAAGGCTGATTTCCCCAACGCACGTAGAGCGATAAACTTTACAAAAGAAACCGTTGGGAAGATGAAGGATGCATACAATACTCCCCCTGTTCGGGCTGCAGACTACCACCTAACAATTATGATATGTTTGGCGCAGATTACTACAAGCATAAGAATTTTCAGTCTGATGTTGTTAACGACCTTATGTATGCAACGCAAGACATGGATGTAAAATACCACATAGTACCCCGCGCATTTAAAACCGACAGCCCAAGCTATAGTGTCATGACAGAAGAGGAGTTAATTATCCGCGCTTGGGATGCTTATGATTTTGCTGCAAGCAATGAAAAAATTGTAACAATCTTTCCCTTTGTCTGGCGCATAGCTGGGAATAATGAACATGATAAGTACACTTATTATGGTGTAAAAACTCTGCCACTTGTAAGATCACAGTATGAGATTCTTGGAAAAGCAGTTGCAATGTTTAGAGACTAAAAGGAAATAATATTTTCCAGGACGTCCACTTCTGAATAAAAAGTTGGGGTTACCGGAGCTTCACTCTGGTAACCCTATGCTTAGCAATTTAAATTACACCCAACCTGAGCCACAAATCACAATACATTTGCCCCCCCTTCGAGTATAAACTTCAAATCCGAGCTATTTAGTCACTAGGTTTAAATTATCAGCTGCCCTCACCTCATCTTTCCACCAGGCCTTTGTTGTGGTGGGAGATCGCAGGCGAACAGCCTCTCCAATGATAGGCGTTACCAAAGTGACACCCTGGTCTTTGGCTGCCGCCTGTGCGCGCTCCAGGGGTTCATACCAATCGTGTAGGGCAAGATCAAAAGTACTGTTGTGGATAGGTAACATTGCTCGCCCTCTGAGATCGATATGTGCCTGTACACTCTCTTCGGGCATCATATGAACCGAACTCCAAAGCTTGTTGTAAGCACCCGTTTCCATCAGTGTCAGGTCGAACGGACCAAATCGCTCACCAATTTCACGAAAGCCACTAAAATAGCCACTGTCACCGCTAAAGAATATACGGCCCTCGCGCCCTTCAATTACCCAGCTGGCCCACAATGTTGAGTCTTTATCCGTTAGTCCACGCCCGGAAAAATGTTGAGCCGGGGTCGCGGTAAAGTGCAAACTGCCCAAGGCAAACGATTCCCACCAGGCCAACTCCTCAATTTTTTCGGCCGGAATTCCCCAGTTACGCAAACGACTTCCCACCCCGGCAGGAACGATAAATTGCTCTACTTTATCCTTGAGTGCGCGAATACTATTTTTGTCCAAATGATCGTAGTGGTCATGGCTGATAACGACCGCTTTAATCGAAGGCAAGTCTCGAATCTCTATGGGCAACGGATGAAAGCGCTTCGGGCCCATCCACTGAACCGGGGATGCCCGCTTGCTAAATACCGGATCTGTCAAAACATACTGATCATCCATTCGAATCAGTACTGTGGAGTGCCCGAGGCGATATACGGCACTCTCAGCGACTGGGGCAGCCAGCTCCGCAGCGGGAATCTGTCGCAATGGAATAGGCTTCACCGGTGCGGGGGCTGCACGATCCGCCTTAATGTAGGCGCCGATCATCTCAACTATACCGCCACTACTGACTTTGTAGTCCGTATCACTGTTGCGGAACTTCTCGGGTTGATTTGTACAGCTACCAAAGAGACCTACCGACATAACAATCACTCCTGCCAGAATCCACCAGCGCTTCTTCATTTCACTTACCATGTAAACTATACAGTGCAGTGTATAAACTAACTATATAAAAGTAAACTATATAGTGTAAAATTTGCGTAATAAGTAACTCGCCGGCAATGGAATCCCCCGGCCCAGATTTCACAGAGATACCCATGACTGAAAAGAAACCAACCAGAAGTGAGCTGAAACGCCAAGCTATTATTGATGCCGCCAAGCAGGCTTTTCAGGAGCTGGGAGTGCAGGGCACGAGTATGGACGAGCTGGCAGCCCGAGCACAGGTATCAAAACGCACCGTGTACAACCACTTCTCCAGTAAAGAAGCCCTGGTGATGTATTTGATCGGTGAACTCTGGCAGCAGGCCACCCAGCCCTCCGGTTGTGACTACAACCCGGATAGTGATATGCAATCACAACTCCGCACACTGTTAGAGCAGGAAATAAAAACGATCTGCAACCCGCAGTATATTGAGCTTAACCGCATGGCCTTCGACTACTTCTTCCACCAGCCGGAAGCACTACAGAAGGAAATGGAAAAATATAAGGCCCATGAGACCGGGGTGCAGCGCTGGATTAAATCTGCCGTAGCTGACGGCCGACTAAAGTCTCTCGACATAGAGGTCGCCAGTGGGCAGATTCATAACTTAATTAAAGGCGGTTGCTACTGGCCTCAGTTACTTCAACTCTCTGGCCCACCGAGCTCCGCCGAGCAAGAGGCACTGGCCGAGCGCACCGCTGCGATGTTTTTAAGTTATTACCAAGCCTAGACCTACTATAGTGGCCGAATCCTTCTTGGCCACTCTATCTACATTCATGGCTTCCGACAGATGACCTACTAAATCCCAACGAGAAAAACACCTCTCAGAAATTGAAGCCATAGTCCCATCTGGCTACTGGCTTTTATCACCACTAAATTAACATCCAGAAAACAAACGCAACCAGCTTTTCAAAATTTAATTATTAATATAAATTAATACCCATAACAATTGTTAACAAGAGAAAACCGCCAACATCCTATATGCCTAAATACCCTCGACTGCTTTAAGAGAAGGCCAACCCAAAAAAATACCAGCATGAGAAATCCTAAAGTAGCCTCTACATTTATATTCTTACTCTGTGTAGTAAGCTCTTGTTTACAAGCGGAAGTCATCCCCACAAGTGTTAGAGCAAAAACATCTATATCTAGTGTTGAAGAGGAGCTTAAACAGGAGCTTTCTGAAAAAGGGCTTAAGTATGGCGCCCCTATTTTTATTCGCATATTTAAAAACCCCGGTATCTTAGAGGTCTGGATAGAGTCGGATAATAATTTATATTCTAAGTTTAAAAGCTACGATATTTGCACTTTCTCAGGAGATCTGGGGCCAAAATTGAGAGAAGGTGATCTACAAAGCCCGGAAGGTTTTTACTTTGTAAATGCTAGCCGGTTAAACCCTTGGAGCCAATATCATCTTTCATTTAATCTAGGGTATCCCAATCAATATGATCGGCACCATGGCAGAACAGGTAGTGCTCTTATGATACATGGAGACTGTGTATCTATTGGCTGCTTTGCAATGACAAATCCATTTATCAATGAAATATATGCACTTACTGCTTCAGCAATAGAATCAGGACAAAGAATTGTCAGGGTTCACTCCTTCCCATTTCCACTTGAGAATGAGATCTTATCTCAATACAAAGATAATCAATGGCATTCTTTTTGGCTGAACCTAAAAGAAGGATACGATTACTTCAACAAATATAGGCGCCCTCCCAATGTAGAAGTTGTCGAAGGCCTGTATACCTTTAATGAAAGTTAACATTTAGAGTATCAAAGTTGCCATTTATGGCAATAAACCAACGAGCAGGCAGAAAGCTACTAGCAGCTAAAAAATCACTGCCTGATACTCATCAAATGATTTGATACATAGCGCCCCAAAAACCCCGCAATATAACTATGGGTCATAAAAGTGCATAGTTCTATTCCTATATAGTTAATCGATGTTTTTAAGTTATTACCAGGCTTGAATCGCTGCCCTAAGAGGCCATTTTTCACCTACTAATTTACTCATAAAAAAGGCCCCCAAAGGGGCCTCTTTTATTTTATCGGGAACAAATTACAGTCTTTCCCAGAGTATTTCCCAGTTCCCGCCAACACCCGGCTCGAACTGTTTTGCACCTCTTCTCACTTCCTTACAGTAGTGGGAGTAAGCAGAGTCCTTACACTCGTAGACATTACCATCACGGCCCAGGACTTTAGTGCCCGCAGCATAGTTTCTATGGCCTCTAGGGAAGACATAATCATAATCCTGATCACTCGAGGATTGGTCATCGTCATTGGAGCTATCATCGTCTCCGTTTGAAGTATCGTCGTCATCATTAGAGGTGTCGTCATCGCCGTTGGAGCTATCGTCGTCACCATTAGAAGCGTCGTCATCGCCGTTCGAGCTATCGTCGTCGCCGTTCGAGGAGTCATCATCCCCATTAGAGGAGTCATCATCTGAGGTATCTTCAACCAGATAGAAGTTCAGGGTATTTTGATCAACCATGTTGCCATCGCGATCTTTTACCACCACTACAACCATATGGTGCCCTGCTACAGTCTCTGAGAGAGTCAAGCTAGTACTGGCAGTATCACCATCATCAATGTTATTGCTATAGCTTGATAGAGTATCACCGCCATGATTTACCACTGTAACCTCAACGCTGACATCTCCCGTAGCACTGAGAGCCAAGTCTAGAGAAATAGCACCGCCTGTAATTGTGTATTCACTTTCAAGGCCACTTACCGTTACTTCATAGTTGGGCTCTTCTTCGCTCAACTCGTAACCGATCTCGACATTTTCCAGGCCACTGCCATCTTTTAGATAAATGCGGTTGATACCGTACAGAGGCTCAAAGCTGTTATCACCATCGAAATCACCGGCGCGGATATCGGTCTGCTCTGCATTAATCAACTCAGCCAAATCGTGTGACCAGTTTTCAGCGATGCCCTGCTCTTCGGAGGCAATTTCCAAAACAGTGCTGTAAGACGAGTTTTCACCTGAGCCATCAAATACGCGGGTATATACTTTATCGCCAACGTTCAAGTCCTGCGCCGGATTGATGGTACCCGCAGCGCTCCATTCGGTATTAGTGACATTATCGCCATCGAATTCTACATCGATAACATTGTAGAAAGCGTTAACCGTATCACCCACATCCCAAACAGCCAGAATTACATGATAGCCCTCGCGATCCGGCACCTGACACTCGTGAGTTGTATTTACATCTGGCTGTTCATAATTGCCATCTATCTCACAGAATGGGTCGAGATCAAATTGATCGCGAGTCAAGACTGAATTCGGATTCCAATCTTCTTTAGTAATATAGTATTTCCAATCACGAGTTACATGGTTGGCGGTGAAGTACCATTTGAAGGTTTGCCAACCGGAGCTAATATAATTTTTTACCCAGCGATCAGATGTCTGTTCATTAAGCTCAGACCAGGCACTGCTTCCTCCACTGGCAATTTGCCCATCGGCAGGGCCGCTATCGGGAAAGCCTTCAGGACCTTCAATACTCTGTGGCTCCCACTGAACTGCGCCACAATTCAAATTCATTTCACCGGTATCTAATGCGTATTTACACAGGGTACCACGCGCAGAAGCTACACCACCGTCAGCGGCCTCAACATAACCATGACTGAAAGCATTAGAACTGGCACCGGCTAATACCACTGCCATTAATGTGCGATTGACTATCGGTTGTTTAAATACGGATGCTAATTTTTTCTTACGTAGAATCATATCTCTGCCCATTTATTACTTTGCGCTCAACTTCCTTCCCCAGCTGAACACAAATTTTTACTTTTAGAGGATGTAAATCCTGCAACGCTAGCGACAGAGTTATGGACCGCCACTAATTGGCACGGTTCCTATTATTTTTATAATTTAAATAAACAACTTTCAGCATGTCACCGAAAGATAAGTCTAATTTTTAATAAATACCATCCCATTAAAAGCTCCATACAAACACAAAAATAAAAACATAAACAATGACAAAATAATCTCTTACAAAATAGAAAAATTACGATCTAAAAAAAAATAAGACCACAATTTCAGTTAATTAATGCAACATAACATCAATAAAATCGACATTTAGTGGTATTTTATTCCAGCAAGGGCAGTCAGGTATAAATCCGAATATACCGCTTATAAAAATATAAAAACAAAATATGGAAGAACTATGAATTTCACACTTAAATTCTCCCGGAACTCAATATGAAACCCTAACTAACTCCACCTATCGCTTATCGGCAAAAAAATGGTGCACCCACGACAAAATTGAAACAGAAAAAACCTAGAAAACAACGGCCAATACTTCTTCTATAACTAATCGGGCAGAGGGTTTTCCAATGGAAATTAAAAATATTAGTTTTTTAAAGCTTTCACTTCACTGAATTCATACCGGCCAGATATCCCTGAGCCCACAGAAAATGCCACCTTTCGATAGCTTACAAATAGTATCCCCAATGAATCAAAACCGATATTTTGGGGCCTCAGAACAACTCTTTGACCCCATCAGTTTTAAGATTTAATCATGGAGTTTCTAAAGCCCAAGATTAATATCAGATTTGCGATAAACCACAGGTCTTTAATAATAAAAATACCGCTGGAGCTAAGTTGCCAGGGAGCTACCCAACTGCCTGGGTAGGAGTAGAGGAAGGTCTGGGTTGTTATAAATACTGCGGCACAAAGCAATAGTCCCGGCCAAAACAGCTGCCGGATATAAATACCCAAGGCGAGGATAGCCAGCGCAATCAAGTCATATATACCGATAAGATTTGAGGCCACCTGCACGCTAAATACACTGTATAACCACGACATCAGTGGCGAAGTGCTTACCAGGCCTTCAATCCCCTCAGCCTCAAGCGCTGTGAATTTCATCCCACCAATCCAGAGTAATACCAAGCCGACAGGGAAATAATTGAGCCATATCAGCTTTAGTGGACTCAACGAATCCCGATACAACCAGGTAATACCCAAGGTTAACAGGGCAAAGTACTTAATTATCCCCTGTCCTGAGCCAATTGCCGGAAAGCCGCCCAGGGAGTCGATCCAATGGCCGCTGCCAAGAAGACTCAGTAGGGGCACTAGCGATATTAAAATCAGAAGGATTGCCAGGGGCTTAACAACCCGCTCAAAGCGAAGGGCGAGTGCCCCCAAAATAGCGGCGACTGAAAAAATAATAGCGGTCAGTAAACGTATAGAGGAAAGCACCTCCTCATTAGTGACACCGTAGAATTCAAATACGCGCTTGATACCACCCCATTGGCCGGAAAAAAGCGCCACCGTAATAAGCGCAAAGGCGATGGCCACCAGGGCGAAGGGAAGTTTTCGAAGAAGGAATGACATTTGTTGACGACCTCTTAACAAATTAGAGCTTAGTCACCAGCCTGACCAGAGCCCCTCTCTCCATACAGGTGAAAGGCGGCTCTGGGGTATTGGTTAAATCTATGTCGTCTTGGCCCGGGGAATTATTACACCCCCATAGAGAATCACATTTACTGTTACTCCAGTATCAATGTGCCCCGATACATTTGCATCTGGCAGTTGAACGGGTATTCACCCGGCTCGGCTTTTGGTATTTCCACCAAGGTGTCCTGGTTCAGGGCAAGCTGAGCGCTGACTTCCAAGTCTGGAAACAATACCCACTCGGAGCAGGGACTTGGGTCCTCCCGGTGAAAATGCAAAGTCGCTGTGCGACCGGCGGGCAGGCGGATAAGATCCGGTTCGTAAACTCCATCCTTAACCAGAATCTGTAAATTATCCGTGCTCGGCGTCGCCTTACTGGCACTTCTTTTTGGCCCCAACCAAAACCACCAGATAACAGCCAGAATCATCAGCACACCGACGATATTTACGAGAACTTCAGCCATTTAGCGAGCCTCCGATGGTTTAAAGAAGCGCAGGCGGTTGGCATTACTGACCACCGTCAGGGAGGAAAGCGCCATAGCACCACCGGCAACAATGGGGCTCAGTAACATACCCGTAATCGGGTAGAGGACACCGGCGGCGATGGGAATACCCAGAGTGTTATAAATAAAAGCTCCAAACAAGTTTTGCTTGATGTTGTGCAAAGTGGCCCGGGACAACTCCACGGCATTGGCGACCCCGTGCAGGGAGGAACGCATTAGGGTGACATCGGCGCTCTCAATAGCAACATCGGTACCGGCACCTATCGCAAAGCCCACATCGGCCCGCGCCAGGGCCGGGGCATCGTTAATCCCGTCACCCACCATACCCACTCGCTCGCCTTTTTTTGCAATTCAGCGACGATCCCCTCTTTATCTTCCGGCAATAGTTCTGCGTGAACTCGATCGATGCCCAGTTGCCGGGCAACCGCTTCGGCACTGCCGTGATTGTCCCCGGTAAGCATTTCAATGCGTAAACCCAGTTTGCTCAGTCGCTCGATTGCAGCTTGCGCATCAGCGCGAATCGGATCGGCTACGGCAATAATCCCCCGCAACTTGCCGTCCACGGCGGCGTACATCACCGTGCGCCCCGCCGCAGCCAACGTGGCTGCCCGCTCATTCCAGACATCCAGGGAAATGGCTTCCTTTTGCATTAACTTGGTATTCCCCAACAGCACGCGACTGCCACCGATGTCACCACTCACACCGTGAGCTGTGATGGCCTCAAAGTTAGCTGGAGACTGCAATTCAAGGTTTTTTTCGTGAGCAGCCGTCACTATGGCTTCGGCCAAGGGGTGCTCTGAGCCCTGCTCCAGGCTCGCCACCAAGCGCAGCAGTTCATCGCTGTCGCCATCACTATCGATATCTGTCAGACGCGGAGAACCCTCGGTGAGAGTCCCGGTTTTATCCACAACCAGGACATCCAGAGTGCAGGATTGTTGCAGGGCCTTGCCGTTGCGCACCAGTACACCATACTCGGCACCTTTGCCCACCCCCACCATAACCGACATGGGAGTCGCCAACCCCAAGGCACAGGGACAGGCGATAATCAGCACCGAAGTCAGTACTACTAACATATGGGCAACCCGAGGATCGGGGCCCAAGTTGAACCAAACCAGTGCGGCCACCAGGGCAATAATCATCACCACTGGCACAAAGATACCGGATATCTTGTCCGCCAAGCGCGCGATAGGTACCCGGGAGCTCTGGGCATTCTTTACCATCTCGATAATCTGCGCGAGGCGGGTGTCGGAACCCACTTTATCTGCGCGAAACAACAGGCTGCCATTTTTATTTAGGGTGCCGGCGGCGAGGCTGTCACCCTCCGCCTTTTTCACCGGCACTGGTTCCCCGGTGAGCATGGACTCATCCACCAGGCTGCGCCCTTCAAGCACAGTGCCATCCACCGGAATTTTCTCGCCGGGGCGGACGCGCAGCTGGTCTCCCTGCTGCACCTGCTCGATAGGCAGGTCCACCTCTCGGCCATCTCTCAATACCCGCGCGGATGTATCCTGGAGCTCTAACAGCTTCTCCACTGCGGCACTAGTGCGCCCGCGCGCCCGAATCTCCAGTGCCTGGCCGAGGCTGATCAGGCCAATAATCATGGCACTGGCCTCGAAGTACACATGTCGTGCCGCTTCCGGTAAGAGATGGGGAACCAATACCACGATCATAGAAAAGAGCCAGGCCGTTCCCGTGCCCAGGGCCACCAGCGTATCCATAGTGGCATTGTGGTGACGCAGTGCCTTCCAGGCACCACTGAAGAAGTTGCCGCCACAGAAGACCAGCACCGCCAGGGTAATCAGTCCCATAACACCCCAGGCCAGCTGCTCCACCGGGGTATTCACCGATACCTTGTCGGTGATCAGCCCCCAGGCCATCATTGGCACGCCCACGCCCAAAGCAAATGCCGAGCGCCACAACTGCTGTCGGTAGTGCCGCTGTGTCTGCTCCCGCTGTTCCGCGCGCTGCTCTCGTTCACTACTTCGCAGGAGTTCAGCGCCGTAGCCCGCGCCTCGGACGGCTTCGATACAGGATTCAGCCTCTGCCGGGCCGTATACCGACAGGATTTTATCGGACAGGTTTACCCGGGCATCAGTCACCCCGGCTACGGCCTTAACCGCAGTCTCAATTTTGTTGATACAACCGGCACAATTGACTCCACTCAAACGGAACACCGTTGGCGCAGATTGTTGCTCCTTCGTCATCTTGCTCTCCCGCAACACCAATTACAGCGACAAAGTTACAACCTTACCGCTAGGGGAAGGCAACAGTTGGCAGCGCACCGCCCGCCGAAATTTCGCAGTCAATTCATCCTTCAGCTTAGTGGCTGACACTAGGGGCGGGAAAAGGCTGAGGATTCGCCAATGATCGCGCATGCGATGCGCCGGAATGTTATTATCGCGCCATGACACATCCCCTGCTTCCCGAAAGACCCCTGAGTATCTCTCCTTCTCTGGCTGCCACTGTCGGCCTGGAGGAAGCTGTGCTGCTCACTGCACTTGGCGACCTGGCTCCATTCCTTCCCCTGGAGCCCTACGGAGGCCGGGATTGGTATACCGCCGAGGGGGAGCAGCTATATCTGCTGCTGCCCTTCTGGCAGGCAGCGGATATCCAGCGGGTAGCCACCAGCTTGCGCAACCAGGGTGCCCTTCTGCTGGGGGCGGCACCATTCGGCAGTAGTGAGATTCTGAAGTTCGCCCTGCCCGGTGAGTACAAGCGCCCGGTGGCAACACCCCCTACCCCGTCCAACCGCAATGCCAACACTATTGCCCCCAGTTGGCAGCCGGATAGTGAAACCATGGCACGTATCGCCCAACTGGGTATTCCCGAGCACTTTGTAAGGGAGCAATTGCCGGAGTTTGTCACTTACTGGCGCGAGCGCGCCGAGCCCCGTCACTCCTTTGGCTCCCTGTTCCTGCGCCAGGTTAAAAGCAAGTGGGAGGCTTTTCGCGCAACGGCTCAGCGCAAACAGCCACTGCCCAACGGCTGGCAACCCAGCGATGAGACCCTGCGCAAGCTGGCAGACGAGGGAGTCCCCAGCACTTTTGTCGGTCGCGGCCTACAGCGCTTTCTCGATTACCACCGCTCCAGTGGCAAGCAGTCCATTTCCTGGGATTTGGAATTCAATGACTGGATTATGGAAGACTGGGAAAAGCAGGACACGCCATTTATCGAAAAACGCAAGCCCACTGCTATGTCCCGCGACTGGCAGCCCAGCGAGCACACCTGGGAGCAGTTGCAGCGCCTGGCCATCAATCCGCGCTTTGCCGCCGAATTGCTACCGGAATTCATTTATAAATGGACCGAGCGTGGTGGCCACAGTGCCCGCTGGGGTGAACTGTTTATCGAGTATGCGCGGGAAGAGTGGGCCTATTACTGCCAGGGTATTGAGAAAAACCCGGTGGCCAAACCCATCTCCCGCAACTGGCAGCCCAGTGGTGACTGCCTGAGTCATTTGATGAACCAATGCGAGATAGATCGCGACTTCGCTCTATCCCTGGTTCCAGAATTTATTATTTACTGGCGCGGTCAAAATGCCGCACGTAAAAGCTGGGACGCCGTATTTGTGCGTCACGCGCGCCACCAGTGGGCGGAGCGCAACAAACTGGCAATAGGAAACTCTTATGGCAATCCACAAGACTCCCACAACAACACCAACCAGCGCACCCGCGACCGGTCAATCGGCGACATACTCACAGACACAAACTGGTAGTGAACAGGGCCAGGAACTGCTGAACGAAAAGAAGCGCGCAATCAATGAAGTATTTGCGCTGTTTAAACTGAATTATCACAATCAGTTCAGCGCAGCGTTTCCAGACACTGAAACCCTTCACCACGCTAAGCGCCTCTGGCTGGAGGCCCTGCTTGCTTTCGCTCCCCAGGATATTATGCAGGGTGCCAAGCGAGCGATCCTGCAAAGTGAGTACCTGCCCACCGTACATAAAATGCTGCAGCTGTGCGCCGCTGGGGAGAATGGTTTACCGGAAGCTCGCGCCGCCTATCGTGAGGCCTGCAATGCCCCAAGCCCCAAAACCAATTACAACTGGAGCCACTTAGCGATCTATCACGCGGGGCGGGAATCCAACTGGTTTTTTCTTGCCAATAACCCCGAGTCTATCGCCTACCCGGTCTTTGCCGAGCACTATCGAAAAATATGTGAACGAGTCCTGGGGGAGAAAAACTAACCGCTCCAGAGCAATTAAAGCTGGAGGAAAACCCCGGCTCACCACTTTCCAAGGAAGAAAATTCGAAAAGACTCTCGGAGATGCGAGCAAAGCTTGGCATTTAGAAATTAACAGCCAACTGCTTACTCTGACTTTGAATACAGGGCCTGATACCTAAAGGCCCTCACGCCAATGACTTGTGAAGTAAAAGCCCTGATCTAGCTTTACTGTGCTTGAAATAAAAATAAACAAAGCACAGGACAGATCATGAATAATTTTAAGACCACCGTAAAAACAAGTTTGTTTTCCAGCCTTATATTCACTTTCGCTACAAGTACCAGCGCTGACTTTGCCAACAGGAAATATATTGGGGCTACCCTCGGTGAAACCTCTTATCCTCAATTTTGCTCATCTGCAAACCCCCGGATAAAATCACAGATTCCTCAAGGATCTACAGACGGACGTTTTCATTGCAATAGTAGCGGCAGTACGATTAAGTTTTATGGCGGCTTGCGTTGGAACAGATACCTCGCCCTTGAAATCAGCTATCTAAAACCTTCAGCTGCGCAAAGCAGCTTTTATACCAATAATGAAAATGGAGAGTATGCAAAGGCTGCATACCAGGTTGAGACACATTTATTGACCGCCTTTTTATTGGGTTTTTATCCTGTTAACTCCAATATAAATATGTTTGCCAGAGTCGGGGGCGGAGCTTGGAGAGGAAAATTATCAGAGCAACAATCCGCTCAATTTTATATCCCCCAGCAATTATCCAATGGACAATTCACGGCACAACTTCAGACGTTCGATAAAGACAAGTCCCAAAACCACAAAGGCCCTCACTGGGGAGTTGGGGTCGGGATGAATTATATCTATAGGAATCACTGGATTTGGAGACTGGAGTGGGAGAAACTGGAGCCCACTGGAGTAGACTTCAATGCAGAAACACTATCACTGGGTTTAGGGCGGCTTTTTTGAATTTTGTTAATTGACACCTATAACTTTATACAAATTAAATAGAGTTCCCGCGAACTATTACTGGGAACTCTACCTTTAGGCGCCGAATCCAGTTAATAGAGTAGGTCCTACCTTCGATCAATCTAAAAGACGTTATTATTTTGGTGGTTGCCTTAATCAAATTTCACTCTAAAATCAGCTTCAGCGGTCCCCCCATATAAGCTAAACAAGGTCAAACCATGAACCGCTTTAGCCCCCTATTCATTATTTTTCTACTTTCCTTACCTGCCCTTGCTTGCGCCGATTTCTACTCACACAAATATGCTGGTATTTCTTTCGGTAACCAGCATGCCAATAACTTGTGTAGCGAAGCAGAAAAGCGAGTTCAACAAATTAGCGCCAGCTTAGATCAAGTGGATCTCAGTCGGTGTAATGATAAAAATAACGCCTGGAAACTATTTGCAGGAATTCGATGGACACCTTACCTGGCAATTGAAGCCAGCTATCAAAATTTCAATAAGTACCAGCTGGATACCCATATCTCATATGGGGATGGTGAATATTTAAACTATTTCTCTGATTTTGATAGCCAGCTTTTCAATATATTTTCCCTGGCATATCTTCCCCTGGGAGAGTCATTTAGCTTATTCGGGAAACTTGGCACCGGGATCTGGTACGCGGAAACCAATGAGATTCAGAAGGGTGAAGTTTTTATCCTATACCAGCTTGAAGATGGCAGTTTAATAGAACAATTAACTCCAGTCAGAGGTGAATTAACCGATAGCAGCAATGGATTCCACTGGGCATATGGTGCTGGTGTTAACTATAGCTATAGGGGCAAATGGAGCCTACGGATAGAGTGGGAACAGTTTTCAAAAATTGGGGGCGATACGTTTCTGGATGAAATAGATAGTGAAGCTATCACCATGGGGTGGAGTATTAACTTTTGATAAAGTAAGGAAGGTTCAACATTAATTATTCCTAGAAAAACAGCTATCAGATCACCGATTCAAACAATAAAAAAATGAAAAATAAGAAAAAAAACCTACAAGTAAAAGATCTAAAGGAATACAGTGAAGACTATGGAGCAAAAATAAAATTTGAAAACCGATTAAAAGATGAACATAAATTAATTAAAACATTTTCACTATAATTTTTCACTATAATACTTATTATTTCATTTTTTCTTTCGGGTTACGCTCAACGATATGACGAACTTTTAATGGCCATTACCTTTGGGACTATACTTACTTTATACGGTCTTAACTGGCAATTGGAACAGAAGAAAATTAACACCCCCTATCTGCAGTAATTGCAATAAAAAGATGCGGCGCTGTGAATATACCAGCGGATGCAGGTGGCAAGATCTGAGGGGAATCGTCTATCTATGTGAAGACTGCAAGTCAAAAATAATTGATACTGAGCCATCACAATCTGGTTAACTCACAGTTTTTTAAGGCCTCTCTTTCCCCTCTCATAAGATATAGATAAAATCAACATCTAGATTTCACAAGATTAAACAAAACTGTATCAATAAGTATTATGCCAAGATTTCTCAAGGCTTCAGCCCTACTGTTTTTTCTTTTTATTCTTTGGATTATCTATCTAGCCAATACCGGATCGAGTAGTATATTTTTTGACCTTGTCCGTGCTATGCCCTATGGCGATAAACTAGGCCATATCGCCTTGTTTGGTACTTTTGGTCTTATCCTGATAACTGCCACCCGCGCCACTTATTTTAAGCTCGGCTTTATTAGAATTTACTATGGTGCTATCGCAGTGCTTGGCTTTGCCCTGATTGAAGAGATAAGCCAGGCATTTGTTCGCTCAAGGACTTTTGACTTACTTGGTCTGGCCGCCGATATCGTTGGAGTGATACTTGCGAGTTCTCTGGTTTACCTGGTTCAAAGAGCCCGCAATATTAACAATTTAAGCCAGCCTGAAAACCCCGATACCGCTAGTGAGACAACAGACGATTGATATCCCTCCAATCAACCAATTTAAAATTCTGGGCTGCGCTGGGCATTCGGTTGCGCCCATCCTGAACAACTAACAAACCTTGCGGATATTCCGCACCCAAAGCTGAACTGGTAACGGCCAAACCATCGGTTTCCGAACTGCCATCCACACCTAGCTGGGGATTCATACCAACCCGAAAATGGGTAATAAATTCATTCCCACTACGGCTGAATAGTGAATAGCTATCATTACCTTGACTGGATATCACTAGATAGCCCTTGTCGCCATCCTGATAAAGTGCCAATCCCTCTATATCTGCCACCAGCTTTTCACCATCCACTTCTGCCACCAACTCTGGAGAGGCCTCTGATAAGGACTTTAGGTCCAGCCGCCAAATCCCCAGGTCCTCCTCAGCAAAAAACAGGGTTCCGAACTGGTCATCCACAACACAGCCTTCTACCTGTCCATAGTCATCAAACTGGATACCCTGCTCAATCTCAAACTCATTGGAGGACTCAGAGACATTGATTTTGAGCTGATGCAAGCTGGCCTCCTTGTCAGAAACCCAGGCATAAAGCCCACTATCGTCCTGTTGCAGGCACAAGCCATAGGGATCATGAAGCCCTATACCCCGGTATCCAAGATACCCCACCTCGCCCGTTGTACTGATAGAAAATAGATCCAAACCGGGGTTAGTACGATTAGAGGCAACGGCAATCGCATCAATATTAGGGTGGGAAATTTTACGGATATCAACATTATTAACCCTGCCTACCGGAAAGTGCTGTTTTAAGCTGCCTGAAAGATGATAGATATTGAGCCCCTTTTTTTTATCTGTAGCAAAAATCAGGCTGTTTGCCGGCGAATGAGAGTTCACCCAAATAGCGGGATCATCAGCAGCATCCCCATAAGAGTGAACGGGGTCAGTTTGTCCCCTGGCGGCAACAGTGGGAATAATCTCAAGCGGATTATCTGTAACGCTGGTCAGCTTGGTATTTATCGGGAAATAGGTTATTTCACTCTGCTTATCATTTAACACGGCCAACCTATCACCAAAAACTGCAATAGAGGCAGGACTTTCTGCAGGCAATGTCCAAGACTGGTCGGGCCTACCACTTCCTGACAAGTCGAAAGCCTGTACTCCCTGTTCCACAGCAATCCAGATTTGGTCCTGCTGATAACCCAATCGCAAGCTGCCGAAATCATCACCGAGCTGTTTCGCCGAAATTAAAAGCTCACGCTCCTCATCACGCTCTGCATCGGCATTCAATGCCAATATCCCTACAGGCGGCTGTGATACCAGTAATCGCCCCCGACGGTTATCCACGCTACAACTATTAACCTCCTCCCCCAAATATATTGGGCGGATCTCGGTAAAATCCCAGTGCTCATCACTGGGAGAAAGCAGGTACTCAACTCCCAACCCATCCTCTCCAATGACAAACAGGTGGTCTCTTCCTGCTTGCAATGAAAAACAGAGTGCGCTCACAGGCTTGGCACTCTCAAGCTTTCCTAAAAGTTGAAGCTGCAAATCATCGTTTAGATCAGTAAATAATTGATATAGCTGTAATTGCGCTTCCAGCTCTTCGTAAGCCGCCACCAGGTAGCTACCATCTTCCCTTGGCTGAATGGCAAGTGCCTCTACTCTGCCATCCTTTTGAACTTGTATTTCTGCGGACTCATCTACAAGCACTAGTCCCTTATCTTTACTGGATAGCAACAAGTATTGCTGCTTAGGGAAACTGACCAGCTGAATCTGTTCAGCTATCAGCCCCTTTAAAGAGATGATCTTTTGTGAAGATAATCTTTGACTATCCTTTTCAAGATCACATCCGAGTAATATAAGGCAGGACAAAACACCCACTATTGAAAAACGCATAATAAAACCTGCTTAGAACTTACCGGTAACTGACAGAAAATATTATTTTTACAAAAACAAAGCCCCCACAATATTGCAGGGGCTTTATCAGGGTAAAAAATTGCACTAATCCAAAAATTCCAGTGTAAATTCTAGAAAGTGCTATAGCTCAGCCCAATCGCATAGGTCGGACCGTATTCTTCGTACTGACCATTAAACCCAGACATGTGAACATAGTAAGGTTCATCCGTGAGGTTAACCCCAGTAAAAGTAAGTTGAAGGCCATTATCAAAGCGGTAGCGGGCCGACAAATCCAATTGCAAATGGTCTTCTTCGTAGCGATCATTAGCCTCATTTTCAAGGTCTACTTCCAGCAGGCGTTCACTGCGAAAAGCTGCTGACAGGCGCATACTAAAGGCATCGCGCTCATAGCCTACAATAAAGTTGCCGACAAAATCCGCCTGGGAAGGCATAGATATTTTGTCACTGCGATCACTGCTATTGAGACCCAGATCAGCTTCTGAATCGGTAAATGTTGCATTGGCCCTGAGTAAGAACCCATTTTCAAAACCTTGAGTCCAGGCCAGTTCGGCACCGCTGATACGGGCGTTGTCTCCGTTAATCGGTTGCCATACTTCAGCATCATCAACCGCTAAATTCCCTACAAAACGGGTAAAATCGGTATTACTGGAAACCTCAGACATAACAATAAAGTTATCGATACTCTTATGGAATAGTCCCACAGAGAACATACCCAAATCGTCCGCATAGTATTCGGCAGACAGGTCGATATTGCGGGATTCATAGGGGTCTAATTCTGGATTTCCAGCTTCAACCTCCAGTTCCCCATCATCGTATTCAATTTTGGCCGGAGAGGGGTTCAAATAGCCAAATGATGGACGCGATAAGGACTCCGAATAAGCTGCACGGAGAACAACATTATCGTTGTAATCAAACTTGTAATTAATACTGGGGAAGAAATTGTCGTAGTCCCTCTCGTAGTTAACCTCAGTGGCATAAACCCCTTCTGAAATTAAATCGGCACCCGGCAGGGGCTCTTCCGACTCTGCCACATTCACTCCTTCAGCAGTAAATTCGGTGCGCTCATAGCGAACCCCAAAAACCAGCTGGGAGCGATCCAACTCAATAGAATTCATCACATACAAGGCCGTGATGTCTTCATTCATTGCGTAGTCACGGGCGGATGCCAAAGCGGTCTCCGTCTCATCTATGTCAAAATCACTGAGGTTAGCATTGATAAAACTATTCAGGCTTCCAACATTGACGCCAGGTCCAAATGCATCCAAACCATAATCGATACTATTGCGAGAAAAGTCCGCCAGAGTGTAATCCCCACCAAACCCTTTATATACAGTCGCATTTAAGTCACCAGCCTTTTCTCGCTGACGCTCATGTAATCCGAATTTAACTACTG
This sequence comes from Microbulbifer sp. MKSA007, assembly GCA_032615215.1. Taxonomy (NCBI): domain Bacteria; kingdom Pseudomonadati; phylum Pseudomonadota; class Gammaproteobacteria; order Cellvibrionales; family Microbulbiferaceae; genus Microbulbifer; species Microbulbifer sp. MKSA007. The sequence goes on from CP128433.1 coordinate 4,693,989, forward strand.
AAGGATTGCTAGCCCAATCCATTTCTCTACTGATATCAATACGGAAGCTGATTTCTTCATCTTCAGTAAAGTTATCTTCAATGACCAATTCATCGAGTTGATAGCTGGCCGGGTCCAATACTGCTTCAACATCCTCACTTCCCACCGCCATACGGGGAGTATCACCAGCTTCAACATACCCCACACGCAGGGAGTCCAAGACAAAATCGGTATCGCGGCGATTGGGTTCAGATTCCTCTGCATGGGAATATCCCAAGGCATAGGACAATCCCCATTGCTCAAAATTATGCTCTCCGCCAAATACCGCAGAAATAATTTCCTGTTCTTCCAGGCGGTCCTTCAGGGACTTCTCCAGTGCTGCCTCTTCCCACTCTGCCGAGTTGGCCGAAATAGTCTCCGGCTCATCGCGTTCATCATCGAGCTTCCAGGAATTGCGCTGGCGGATTTCCTGATCAGAAAAATCGGAGTACAAGCTGTGGAGATAGATACTGGAGTCACTGCCCAGGTCCAGGTCGAAGTTGGCAGCAAGACCTGTGCGCTCCCGGGTAATACTGTAATCGCGATGTTCTATTTCGGTCGCGCCCTTAGCTACAGAGCCATCTTCAGCGGTCAGTTCTTCCCAGCTACCGTCAGTCTCAATATTATCTGAGCCAAACTCCCGCTCCTGGTGACTTAGCGCCAATGCCACCCCGAGACGGCGCTCTCCATCAAGTTCAAAAATGTTGGTCATGGTCGCAGCCACTTTGGGGCTGTACTCTTCCTGAAGCTCGCTGTAGCTATTCTCTACGCTGAACTTGTAGCGATTGCTGTCATAATCCAGGGCATTCAGACTTTTGATCTCAATGGCACCACCAATAGAGTCTGCGCTCATATCAGGCGTAAGAGTTTTAAATACCTCCAAACTCGCCAATAAGTCCGATGGAATAACATCCAGGGCTACCGCCCGGGTGTTTGTTTCCGGTGCGGGCAGGCTCACACCATTAATTGTCGCCGCATTCAAATTTGGGTCTATACCCCGCACACCAACGAATCGCCCCTCACCCTGATCTCTCGCAATAAACACACCGGGCATCCGCTGTAACGCTTCTGTGACATTGGCATCGGGGAGTTCACCAATCGCATCAGAAGTTTGCACCGCTACGACCTTATTGGCGTCCCGCTGTCGATCCAAGTCACTGCGCGCATTACTTGCCTGGGCGGTAACCGTCACCGTTTCCATTAGCTGCTCATTTTCTGCGACAGCATTTGCACTAATGATGGCAGTCGCCAGAGCCGCCAATGGCATTCCCAGTAACCGCAAGCCTGAAGTTCTGTATTTCATTGCGTCCCACTCCCACATTACCGGTGGTTAATTGAATTGGACGCAGACTAGAAGGCCGCTATGAACTTTACGTGACATTTTTTTTAAGCTTGTCATCACATAGTCAATTAGTACTGCGACGATAGATGTAAGCCCTGCTATTTACACAGATATCAATCGCCTTAAAAAGAACCATCAAGGCAATTAACAGTAAAAAGCGTCATATACTGAAGCCAAATATGGAGCAGTCATGAACGAAAGCCCCAAAAACCCAGCACGCCGCTCTCTATTTAAAGTCCTGGGTGGTGTAACCGCCACCGGTACTGTAAGCAGCTTACTACCCGGCTGTAGTGAAAGTGAAAATCCCACACGCAACTCCCTCACCTTTAAAGAAATCCCCCATAGACTGGATTACCAACACCATCTACCAGAGGGTTATAAATCCACGGTTCTATTGAGGTGGGGAGATCCCTTACATAGAGAGGAAACATCTTTTCAGCCTGAAGAACTTAGCGCCAGTAGCCAGGAACAGCGATTCGGTTACAACAACGATTTTATTGCTTTTATGCCCTTGGCAGCGGGGATCAGTTCAACCCATGGATACCTGCATATACAAAGTAAAAATAGTGATCGCGGGCTTTTATGTGTCAATCACGAATACACCCAGCCCCATCTAATGTTTCCCGGTTATAACGACGAATACAGTGCCACCAGAGGAGTGAGTGCCGAGCATGTGGCCATTGAACAGGCCGCCTGCGGACACTCCATCGTGGAAATTCGAAGAAGTAAACAGGGCTGGAAAGTAGTGGCTGACAGTCCCTATAACCGGCGGATAACTTCTACGACGCCAATGGAAATCACTGGCCCCGCCGCAGGCGACGAACGTTTGAAGACCCGCCAAGATCCCAGCGGAACCCAGGTCCTCGGCACCATAGGTAACTGTGCAGGAGGGAAAACCCCATGGGGAACCGTATTAATTGCCGAAGAGGGGTTTGGCGGCGCTTTTCAGGGAGCCCCAAAAAAGCTCGAAGATTCCCGGGAGATCGAAAACCATCAACTTTTTGGTATAAAACCGGAAAATCGCAACTGGGGTGACCACGACCGCCGATTTGATATTCAGGTAGAACCCCATGAGCCCAATCGCTTCGGTTGGATGGTGGAGTTTGACCCCTATAACCCCCAATCAAAACCGCGCAAGCTGACCAGTTTGGGGCGCTTTGAGCACGAAGGCTTTACCCTGGTCTGTAAACCGGGACAACCGATCGTTGCTTACGGCGGCGATGATGATGAACATCAATTTGTCTATCGCTATGTATCCCAAGATAACTATCAGCCCGAAGATCCCGATACAAACCGAAAGCTACTCGTTAATGGCACGCTCTATGCCGCGCGATTTGCCGACGATGGCAGTGGCGAATGGCTGCCGCTGATATATGGCCAGGGCCCACTGACCGCAGAGAATGGTTTTCGCAATCAAGCAGATGTAATGATTGATGCGCGCCGCGCAGCCGCGCTATTGGGAGCCACGCCAATGGATCGGCCAGAGGACGTGGAGACTAACCCCCACAATGATTGCACCTATGTAATGCTGACCAAAAACAAGAAGCGCAGTGATACCGATGCCGCCAACCCCCGCGCACGCAATACTGCCGGCCATGTATTGGAAATAGCGCCCCCCGGGAAGAAGGGAAACCGCGACCACACAAGCGCACAATTTCAGTGGCAGCAATTTCTACTTGGCGGAAATCCCAATGCTGAAAACCCGGCTGAAAGGGGCGCCTATGGACAGCAGTCCCCTTACGATATCTCTGAGCACGGCTGGTTTGCCAATCCCGATAACGTCGCTTTCGATCCCAGGGGCAATATGTGGATTGCTACCGATGGCTGTGAGCGCTTTGGGTTCCACGATGGACTTTGGGCAATGGCTACTGAGGGGCCTTTGCGAGCGGCACCCAAGCATTTTTTTGGCTGCCCGCAAGGGGCTGAAGTGTGCGGGCCGGAATTTACTCCCGACGGAAAAACCCTGTTTATTGCCGTGCAACATCCGGCCGATTCACGCAACTCCACTTATGACCAACCCCTGCACCGCTGGCCAGATAATAATCCCCTGTTACCGCCTCGGCCATCGGTACTGGCCATTTACCGTGAGGACGACCAAATAGTCGGTAGCTAGGCAATTGATATGACAAACCAGGGACCCTGCTAAAATTTTAATCTAAAGCAGTTTTCGGCCTCTCACCCCGCCTATAGGCAGGTTGTCGGAGGCCTATAAGCCGAGGTCCCTATGATATCGAGGTGTGCAACCCTTTTACGCCGCCTTACCGCTGTGCTGGCAACCGCCAGTTTTATCCTTGCCGCCACACCGGGAACTGCCCAGGTACCAGAAAATCCTGTAAATCTCCGGGGCAGTGGCGCCAGTTTCCCCTATCCAATCTATGTGGAGTGGTTTCGGCAGTTCACCCACCGGGAAAACAATATATTTATTTTCTACGAGATGAGCAGTAGCGGTGACGGCATCAGGGACTTTCTCGGTCATACAGTTGATTTTGCCGCCTCAGATGCCGCTATTGAGATCGATGAGTTACGCAAGCTGAAAGGCGGTGGCGTGGTACTACCGGTTACTGCTGGGGAAGTCGTACTGGTATTTAACCTCCCTGGAATCGACAAGCTCAAACTGTCCAGGGAAGCTTATGTGGGGATTTTCCTGGGAGAGATCACCCACTGGGATGACCCCAAGATCGCAGCTGCAAATCCCGATATCAAGTTGCCCAGAGATGAGATTACCGTTGTCACCCGCTCTGAAAGCTCGGGTACCTCATATATCTTTTCTGGACATATGAGTAGCGTGAGCCAAGATTTTCGCGAAAAAATTGGTTTGGACAGAACACCCAGTTGGCCAAAGTTGCCCAGATTTAAAAGAGCACCGGGCAATCAAGGCGTAGCCGCTAAGGTTCGCAAGAAAGTTGGGGCCATTGGCTATGTCGAGCACGGGTTTGCCCAACTGGTAAACCTGCCTGTGGCTTTACTGGAAAACCGAGCGGGCAATTATATTGCTGCCGGGCCCAAGAGCGGAGCAGAGGCACTATTAGAGGTTGAATTTCCAAAAGCATCACTGCCAATTAGTGGTGCTCCCAACCTTATCGCCTGGATCTGGGACCCCAAGGGAGAAACCGCCTATCCCATTACCAGCTTTTCCTGGCTGTTGCTCTACGCAGACCAGGATGATCAAAAAGCACAAGCATTGCGGCAAATGCTGGTCTTTATGTTGAGCAACGCATCCCAAAGCCAGGCCGGAAGCTTGGGCCTGGTGCCCCTTCCGGAGAATATACGTCAAAAAGTACTCAATGCCGTTACCTACGTACGCTAATTTACGTAGCTTCAGCGCACTCCACAATACGATTACGTCCAGCGCGTTTGGCCTGATACAACGCAGAGTCTGCCCGTCGCATTAGCTCCAGGATATCTTCTCGCCCCTGAAGACGGGCGATACCAATACTTGCGGTAAACTGGGCTTGCCCAACTGCACTTTTAATCACGATTTTAGCGATATCCCGGTGTATACGATTGGCAACCTTCATAGCTCCTTCGACATTGGAGCTGAGTACTAGCGCGAATTCCTCCCCACCAATACGCCCGAAGATATCCACATCCCGCACGTGTTGAAAAATTACTCGGGCAGTCGCACAGAGTGCCTGATCGCCGATTAAGTGGCCATGAATATCATTAACAGATTTAAAATTGTCGATATCCAGCATTAATACACACAATGGCATTTGGTTATTAATTGCCACAGCCACCAGGTTACTGGCCTCTTCGAAAAAGCAGCGGCGATTAAAAATACCTGTTAGCGGGTCTGTGCGCGCCTCCTCTTCAGCCTTGGCTTTAGCGTACTCCAATTCCTGTGTGCGAAGTTTTACCTGTTGCTCCAGCTCGGTTCTCGAGGCTTCCAGGTGTAGTAGATACCTTTTTTCTGCAGTCTCTTTTTGTTGCCTTAAACGTTTTACCAGTAATCCGATAGCTATCATTATTGCCAACATCTCAACAAAAGAGGCAACCGGGGGCCAATAGTAATTAATTGGATTGTGCACCACATAACCGAGATCCCTCATCGCCTGCACCAAAAGCCCCAACACCAAAACGCTCCAGGCTAAAGCAAAAACGGCCGCAGAAGTATCCCCCTGTCGCCAACGCACCAATGCGACAACAACAACACCAGGATAGAAAAACAGAGCGAGCATCATAGAGATGTGCCCCAGAGCCTCCCACTGCAGTACAACGCAAATAACCAGGAATAAACCGTTGAGTAAAATTAATTTTAAAAAGTAATCCAGTCTTGGCGTGTACTTTGCCGTTTCAAGAAAGTATCGGGCAAAAAGAATTCCGGTCAGGATCGCCACAGCACTACTAATCGATTGATAGCGCCAATCAAATTGCTCTTGGAGCAAATATTGATGGGTATATCCCAGTAAAGACCCCCACACCCAAATTTTCGTTACAGAATATAAAGAGTATAAATACAGGATATTCTTACGCGCAGCAATAGCACCAATCAGCGCAAGAATGGCCATCAAAAAATAACCACCAAAAAGAAATGACGTTAAAATGGCCTCAGCCTTACTCCTCTCTTCAAGTTGTTCAGGTCTCCAAATACGCATACTGGGAAAGGCAACACCCAAAACTCCAACATCAAATTTAACCATCATTTCCTTTGATGCGAAGGGGGGATTTTAAGTGGGAACGCAAAACGATGATGCTTGATTTTTCGACTGGAAAAAGGCTGGTTCGCAGACAGACTTGCCAGTTCAGTGTAAGGCTGACTGCCGCCCTGAATCCTAGAAAAGGCCGTCAGCCCATCGAGCTGGTTATCCACATATTCAATTGAGACATAAACTGTTTCACTACTGGAGTTTTTTAATATGAAGTGAGACCAGAAGGCTCCGGATTTAAGTCCGGTAGATCCGGCAGTCCCCAGGGGAAGAAAAAGTTTATTTTTGTAAGCTTTTTCAGCTTCAATAATGTTTCCAAACCCCGATGGTTCATGCCAAATTGCATTTAGGCCACTCGGTTTACTTCCTCCCTCCAACGAGGTGACATCCACGACCGTATGGGGGTAGCTGGGCATAGAAAGAAGTATGACAAACATCAGCACTGCACAACAAACCAAACGGTAGTGCCATTTAGGGCCACCCTTTTGAGTCCACAGTTCAAATTCACCAATTGTTTTTTTCATTCTTACTATGTAGATGCGCAACAATTTCCGTCTTCATAAAGACCAAATCAGTCATAATGGATACTGACTTCCAAAGTAAATTGATGATGCTTTTTGTATTTCAGAGAAATAGCTTCCATACAAGAAAGTCATCAATTCATACTTACATAAAATAGCTATGTATGAATTCTACAAGTCCGCACCTGTACAAAAAACACACTAGCAAGGACTTTAAATTATCAGGTACAACTTTTTTCTGCTCCCCCTATTTGGCAGTTTCACTTTTCATTTATCAAGCGCTTAAGTAATGTGTTTTATGCCTTTTAGCTTGAAATAAGGGTACACAGGCTGTTACGCCGTCTTACACCTTGGGGCTAAGCCTTAAAGTCAGGTATTAATTAGGATACAAAATCTTAAATACGCCAAAGAGAAAATTCCTGTTAACGATTACATTTGACTACCCACATCAAATTTAAATATTGTCTCTAGAACGCTAAATTTAGAAATTGTTGCTGATCCGGGGATCTCATCATTGTTTACCAATCAGTACATATAGAAAATATGCCACTCTTAGATATTAAGGAGCCTCTAAAGAACAGCTCAATAGAATTGGGCTTATCTCACAACCCAAGCATTGACCCCCCCTTAGACCAAACAATGAACCAATAGTCATTCCTGAAGCAGGTTTCTTATACAAGTAGCCCGGTGAGGTTCAGTGCAACTGGAGAGCTATCAAATAGCTAGCCTTACCAAACTAGACGCCACGATGTCGTCTACAATATCTAGGACCATCACTTGATCTTCTTCCTGAGTAGAGCAGTTACTCCCCCTCTGGTATTTAGCGACAGGTTGCTTATCAGTCAGCATGCTTCCAGGACAGTTGTTGCTCTACCACTTATGTCAAAGCCTCTTAAACCGTATTGGAGATACTTATGTTTAATAATGTTGGCTGGCTTGTGGAGGCGAAAATAAAGAACGGACAGGAGCAGGCCTTTAGGTCAATTGTTGATGAAATGGTAGAGGTAGTCTCGCAGAAAGAAGCGGGGACATTGAATTACCAGTACTATATTTCTGATAGTGGAGAAATTATTGTATACGAGCATTTCAAAGATGTAAGTGCCGCACATAAACATGTGGATACCTGGGAGAATTATTCAGAGCGCTGGCTCAAGACGGCAGAACCCACTCGCGTCATCTATTTAGGCGATCTTCCCAAAGATCTTCAGGCACGCCATGCAGGCCTACCCCCAGCAGTATCACACCTATGCAGGATTCGAACGCAGCCATTAATAAACTGAATATAAAAAATTATACTAATTCTTATGATGATAGTATTGTAATTAGGAGAGCGAATTTTAATTCTTTGCTTTCCAAACGGTTAGTTCTGGCAATAAATTATAAACACTATCCCTATAAATCTAAACCATGTCATAAAGCGCTTTTATCACTAATACCAAGCCACACAAAAACATTACCAATAGAGTGTATTTCCTAAATTTTTTAAAGCTGACCTGATTCAATCTCCTTTTAGCGAGGGTTACACCAATAATCCCCCCAAGCCCAGCCGCCACACCATAGAATGCCAACTCTAGGGATACCGCCGAGAATGTAATATAAGTTCCCAGCTTTACAAGCTGCATTAACAGCCCATTAAAGGCCTTAGTGGCTATCAGGGATTCTTTCTCGAGACCATAATTCAGCAAGAAAGGGTTCTTAAGTGGACCCATTGCCCCAATAAGACCGGAAGCAAAAGCAGTCACCAATCCCAGAGGTAAAAAATAGGGAAGTGACATGGGAAAAGATCTTTCCCTATGGCCAAAGCGATACTGAAGTATCGTGGACATTAAAAAAAGCCCAACCACTATTTGTATCCACTCTGGGGACATCTGTGTATAGGAATATGCACCTAGCAATGCCCCGACTAAGCTTCCTGGAGTAAGCCAGCGTACTACCCGCCAATCAATATAGGACCAGAAAACCAGTGCCCGGTAGGGCGAAGCCAGGCACTTGGCAATGGTTACCGTTGGTGCAACCAGGTGTGGGCCAACGATAAAGCTAATCACTGGAACAAGGAGCAGTGCCCCGCCCCCGGCCGCAAGCGTGCTGATATACCAAATCAAGACGCCAAAAAACAGCAGCAATAGCTCTATCATTTTACCGCTTCAGAAGTCACCAAAATCACAGTGAATAAAGTAGAAATTCAGGCTTGGACGCAATTCCAACACCTAACCGGCAATCCAATACTCTCTTCACTAGAAGAAACGCAGCCTTAGCTCAACCAGTACAAAACCAAATGCCAGGAGCTAAATTGAAAAGAACTGCTGAATCCCGACAAGTACATTGGTTGTTGCCACTGAGGCCAGGATCAGCCCCATAACTCGACTCACGATACTGGCCCCGGCATCACCAATAAATCGATATATCCAGTTGGCAGTTAGCAGCAGCAATATCACTATCGCCAACACAGCTACCATGGCAGATGCTGTACTCAGCTGATGAACCACATCAAATCGATGGTTATCTGTGAGTACCACAGCCGCGAGCATGGCTCCGGGTGAGGCAATGGAGGGCACCGCAAGAGGGAAAATCGCTGTCTCATGCCCCTCACGGATGATTTCTATCTCCTGCTCTGGCTTGCTCTCACCAAATATCATGGTTAAGGCAAACAGGAACAGGACGACGCCTCCAGCTACCTGAAATGCAGAAAGGGGCACGCCAATCGCCTCAAGGAAGAATTGCCCTGCGACCAAAAAGAACAACAAGATCCCGGTTGCGACGAGTACTGCCAGCCAGGCTATCCTGCGCTTTTGCCACTCTGCATGTCGTGAAGTGACTGCGATAAACACTGGCAGAGTACCCACCGGGTCAATCACAGCAAAGAAAAAGACAAAGCTACTGATCCAATCGTTCAATTGGGACTCCGACGTGCCGTGCTACTATCCGCTTAATTAGAGCCCCAGGCAGTATGGGCAGGACCGGAGCGAGGTGTGCTTAGGGGGTCCAACGCCGTTATCTACGGTAACTGCTGGCGCAAGCGTAACTTGTAACTTAGAAAAAAAGTCTAGTGCATGACGAATCACTCACCGACCGCCCGACGCATCGCTAAAACCATCCTCAATGGTTTTGACGCCTATTTCGCAGACTATCAGAACATCACTTTGGGCGCCAAGGCCCGTTTTGAAACCGCCTCCTGGCAAGCGGCACATGAGGCCAATAAAGCCCGGATCGATCTTTACAAAACCAAGGTCACCCAAGTGGTGGACCTGGTCCATTCGGTAACCAGCAAGGACACCAGCCAGCTGGAGCTGTGGCGTGATGCCCGCGCCACTTATGCACAGCTGATTGCCAATCACAGCAATTATGAGATCGCCGAGACCTTTTTTAACTCGGTGTTTTGCAGCCAGTTTCACCACACCAACATTCACGACAGCAATATCTTCGTCAAGCCGTCCCGAGCACCGGAAGACAAACCGCTACGGGATTACAGCATCTATATCAGTTACAGCGGCCGCCACGGCCTCGAGTGTATGGTCGAAGATATTCTCAAGGATTTCAGCTTCTCCACGCCCTGGGAGAATATGGAGCGCGACATTGCCCATATCTGCGAATCCCTGCGCAGCGCCCCCCTGGCCAATGTGGACAACGAGAAACACTTGCGGGTGGACATGCTGGAGTCGGTTTTCTACCGTAACAAAGCGGCCTATCTGGTGGGGCGCATAATCCTGAACGGCGAAGTTATCCCCATGATCCTGCCCTGCCTAAACAACGGGCGCGGCGGTATTTTTGTGGACACCCTTATCTACAATAACGACTCCGCCAGTATTATTTTCAGTTTTACCCGTTCCTACTTTATGGTGGATGCGCCAATCCCCTCCCGCTTTGTGCGCTTCCTGTCCACCATTATGCCGCTCAAGGAGAAGTCTGAGCTTTACAACTCTATCGGCTTCCACAAACACGGTAAGACCGAGTTCTACCGCCATATCCTCGCCCATATGAAGGTCAGTAACGACAAGTTTGTTATTGCACCGGGCATTAAAGGGATGGTGATGAGTGTATTCACATTGCCCTCCTACCCGGTGGTATTTAAAGTCATTAAAGATGAGTTCGACCAGCCGAAAACTGTCACCGAGAAGATCGTAAAAGAAAAGTACAAGTTCGTATCCCGCTCTGACCGGGTCGGCCGTATGGCTGACACCCAGGAGTACTCTTACTTTATTTTCTACCGCAATCGCTTCAGTGAAGAGCTGATCAAAGAACTGCAGGAAGTGGCACCATCAAAACTGATCATTGATGAGAAGCGGGTCATCATCAAACATCTATATGTAGAGCGGCGTATGGAACCGCTTAACCTCTACCTGCAACACGCCAATGAAGAGCAAACTAGAGAAGCCATGGAAGAATATGGCAATGCCATCAAACAGCTGGCAGCCGCAAATATCTTCCCAGGCGACATGTTGCTGAAAAACTTTGGGGTTACCCGTCACGGGCGGGTAGTCTTCTACGATTACGATGAACTCTGCCCATTGACGGAATGTAACTTCCGCAAGATTCCCGAAGCTCATACCTCTGAGCAGGAGCTGGCCGACAAGCCCTGGTATACCGTCGCAGAAGCCGACGTCTTCCCGGAAGAATTCCGCCTGTTCTTCTCTGGCAATCCCACCGCGCGCGCTGCATTCGAAAAGCAGCACGGCGATTTATACAACTATCGCTTCTGGAAACTCTTACAAGATCGTATTCGCGCCGGACATGTGGAGAGTGCTTTCCCCTATCGACGCAAGTGGCGTTTCCCGCGCCGTTCCCATAACCGTGCACAACAAAAGTAGACGACCAATCTATGACTATATTGGTAGGAGGACTTTTCCAAGGGAGCGGATAATCCGTGCATATTTTTCGCTGGGCTCTAGTTGCCGCAACTGTTTCCCTGCTGACGACCAGCGGTTGCGGCTATTTCCCCAGCGAGATGTCCATCCCCGGTAAGCTTCCGCCGGCAAAGCGCCCACCACCTTACGCACGAATCACAGGAAAACCCCACGTAGTTAGCTGCGCAACCCCCGCTCGGGGGTTTCCAACCCTGTCCTTTGATGAAGTGTTTACTTTTACCGAAAATCCGCGACAACCATTCGTAGAGTCATACGGCCTCCCCCAACAGTTCGACGTGATTGCCTATGTCTGGGGCGCGGAAAGGTGTACGCCAGCAGCCTTCTGTAACTACGGAGATTATTACCAGCTGCTGGGACGAGGACCCAGAGGCGACTTTGCGACCTGGATCTCAACACCACAATATCCCCGTATTACGATTCAATCCCCCTGCGGCCAGCGGCTGAAGGTGGGCCAGGGCTATCGTTTTTCATTTAGTGATGGACAACTGGTGGGATTTAGCCCCAACTAAAGAAAAGAGTTGCCTCTAGCGTGATAGACAGTATTTGAGACATGCGGTGAAGACACCCAGTTAGGTCTGTAAAGCATCTATGCCCATACACCCTTGGGCACCGTACAATTCCCTTCTGCCTTTTTTAGTACCTCTGGGAATGCTTCTTCAAGTAGCGGTAAATAGCGTCCTGGGCCCGACAACCTCTACTCCCTTCATTAGCCAATCTGGTATTGGTTTGACCGGCATCAATTAAGCGGGCCTTCTGATTATCATGCCACTGTAATTCCATGATCTTCTTAATGGTTCGGAGGTGTCGAGAATTGGTCACCCGGTAAGTGACTTCGATCCGTTGATCCAGACAGCGGTTTTTCAGGTTTGCAGAGGACATCCACATCAGTTCATCGCCACCATTATGAAACACATAAATCCTTGCATGCTCCAGAAACTTATCCACCAAACTGATCACCTTAATATTGTCGGATAATCCAGGAGTGTCGCATACCAAAGAGCACTCACCGCGAACGAGTAATCGAATCTCTACTCCCGCAGCGCTCGCCCGATAAAGGTGGGCAATCAGCTTGCTGTCTATCAGGCTGTTGCACTTAAAGAATATGCCAGCTTTACGCCCAGCAAGGGCAGCCTCTATTTCCCGGTTTATGGCCTGCTCAAACGAACTTCTCAATGAGAAAGGAGAAACGATAATATGCTTGAAAACCTGTTTTGTATTGGGGAATCGCATAAATTCAAACAAGTTATAGATGTCGCGCCCCACTCCCTGATCATTAGTCAATACACTGAAATCACAGTAGACACGAGCAGTACTCTCGTTAAAATTCCCTGTTCCCAACTGGGTATAAAAGCGATTCTTTCCCTGTTCACGGCGAACTACAGAAATTAACTTCGCATGAACCTCCATTTCTGGAACACCGTAAACAACCAACACTCCTGCTTCTATTAATTTACGGGACCAATAAATATTGGCTTTTTCATCAAAACTCGCCCGCAATTCAACAACCGCAATTACTTTTTTATTATTTCTAGCCGCATTAATTAACGCCGCGATTACCCTTGAGTTTTTCGCCATTCGATACAAAGTAATACGTATCTCTTTTACCTGCGGGTCAATAGAGGCCGAAGCAAGGAAATTTGTTATTGCCCAAAAATCATGATACGGATAACAGAACAATCCATCATCGTCTTGCAATTGGTCAAAAATATTTTCACTGGTGGATAAAGCCAAGAGCGGTGCCGGCCTTCTATACCGACAACTTTTGGAGTCCGGGGCAAAGCCCATAAGATCTTTGGAGTTGTGATAACGCCCACCAGGGGTATAACTATCCCTGGATCCCATCTTCAGCTTTTTCTTAATCAGCTCCAACAGTGTATTAGGCATTTCCATGTCGTAAGCAAGACGTACCGGCTCTGCACGCTTACGCTGTTTGAGCGACCGTTCAACACGTTCGAGAATATCCCGGTTGACATACTCCCCCAGCTCAATATCTGCATCTCGACTTATCTTGAACATATATGCCTTGGCAGAAAGAATAGGCAGGACATTGCGGAAGACTTCTTCCAAGCACACTCGAATAATATTATCCAGAACGATGTAAACTTTCTCTTTCCTGCCTTGTCGCGATGGAATTTCCAGGAACCGGGGAAGAATAGCAGTAGGAATCTCCATAACTGCATATCTGCTTGGCTCCCCTTTTAAATTCAAAGTGATAGCGAAATAGATATTGTTGTCACTCAGCAATGGCATTGCTGATCTGCCATCGATAAAAAAAGGCTCTAACTCCGGCAAAACCAGACTATGAAAATAATTTTTTACAAATCCCAACTGATGGCTATTTAAACTATCTTCTCGAACAAGATAAATACTATGCTTTTTCAATCCCGATAACACTTTGACATAAGCTTCGGCATAGCGCTTTTCAAGCGTCAAAATACGATCATTAATAGTTTTCAATAGCTGGGAAAAGTGCTCCCTCTGCCCCACACCAGAATCAATACTCGCCAACCTCCGTACACCAGCAACCTTAATGCGGAAAAACTCATCCATATTCTGGGAGAAAATTCCGAGAAAGTGTACCCGTTCGATAGCCGGGACTGTTTCATCCTCGGCTTCCTGTAGTACTCGCTCATTAAAAGATAGCCAGCTTAATTCGCTGGGAAATAGAGGAATATCATTTAGCATAGATAGAGCACTTCACCAACGCTTCTACTATTGATCACCAAAATCCAAATACCAGCCTCCCCAAATCCGCCCTACTGGTACAGAGCTTAAAATCTGGCTAACTATAAAATAATAGAACAAGGTGACAGCGTATTTTTGGATTCACTCCTTGTGATATCGGCTATAAAACCAACAGTAGAGTTTCTATCTTGGTAGCGGGGTCCATAAATAAAGGAAAGATGCACACTGTCAATAGTGAAGCCTACACTGGGTAGAATAGTGATGTTAGCTGTGCAAATGGTATTTGTGACCCCACAGACAAACTGAAGGGTCACCATTTAATCTAAGGAAGGTCTGCAGCCCATTACTGGCGATCTATACTACTCCGCCTCGCGCTGCTTTAAAAAGCGATAGATGGCATCCTGGGATCGACAACCTTTTCGTCCCTCATTAGCTAACTTGGAATTTGTTTGCTTGGCATCAATCAGCCGCGCCTTCTGATTATCACTCCACTGCAATTCCATAATTTTGCGAACTGTAGCCTGGTGCTCCGAATTCATAAGCGGGAAAGTGACTTCAACTCGCTGATCCAGGTTTCGTTTCATCAGGTCCGCCGAAGACAACCACATCATCTCATCACCACCATTGTGAAAAATATAGATCCGGGCATGCTCCAGGTACTTATCTACCAAACTGATAATACGAATGTTGTCTGATACGCCCGGAGTTTCACAAACCAATGCACACATCCCACGAACGATAATACGAATTTTTACACCTGCGGCACTGGCACGATACAGCTGCTCAATAATCTGGCTATCCACAAGGTTATTACACTTGAAAAATAGAGCCGCTTCCTTCCCTGCCTGGGCGGCATCAATTTCGCGATCTATCGCTGCAGTTATCGCATCCCGATAGAAAAATGGTGAAGTGATAATACGTTTAAAAGAAGGGCGCTTACGCGGTGCCTGCATAAACTCAAATACATTGTACACGTCCCTACCCAGCTCCTGGTTATTGGTCAATAAACTAAAATCACAATAGACCTTCGCTGTATTCTCATTAAAGTTACCGGTGCCTAGATGGCTATAGAAACGGTCTTTGCCATCCTCGCGACGAAGCACAGAAATTAACTTGCAATGTACTTTGAGATTGGGCATGCCATACACTACATTCACCCCGGCATCGCTCAACTCATGGGACCAATGGATATTGGCCTTTTCATCAAAGCGCGCCCGCAACTCCACCACCGCAGTCACTTTTTTGTTATTGCGAACCGCATTTACCAGAGCCGCAACTACACGGGAGTTCTTTGCTACCCGGTAGAGATTAATCCGAATTTCTTTTACCTGAGGGTCTAGTGCGGCAGATGCCAGGAAATTGACAATCGCATGGAAGTCATAATAGGGATAATAATAAAGCCGATCCCCTGTGCACAGCTGTGAAAATACACTTTCATTTTTCGGTAAGGCTGGCAGTGGTGTGAGGCGCTTATAGCGAAGTCGGGCGGATTCCCCCGGGAATTTCATCAGATCTTTGGAATTGTGATAACGCCCACCGGGGGTATAGGTATCATAACGCCCCATTTTCAGTTTCTTCTTCACCAGCTCCAGTAGAGCCTCAGGCATATCACCATCGTATGCCATACGCACCGGATCTGCGCGCTTTCTCTTTTTTAGTGAGCGCTCCATTCGGTCGAGAATATTCTGGGTTACCTCTTCACTTAACTCCAACTCAGCATCGCGACTGATCTTAAAGGTATAGGCGCTGGCTTTAGCGATAGGCACCACATGGCGAAATATTTCTTTAAGGCATCCCCGGATAATATTATCGAGAACGATGTAGACTTTCTCCCGCTTCCCCTCCCGTGGAGGAATCTCCACAAAGCGGGGAAGTGTATCCGTAGGAATCTCCATTGCCACATAGCGCTCGGTACCATCATCCAACTCAAGTGCTATCGCAAAATAGATACTGGTTTCATTAATCAATGGCATGGGCTTGCGCCCATCGATAAAGAATGGCTCCAGCTCCGGCAGCACTTCCCGGTGAAAGTAACTTTCTACAAACTGGCGCTGGTTATCGCTAAGCGAAGTCTCCCTAACCACATGGATATCATGCTTTGCCAGATCCTTTAAAGCTTTGTTATAGGCCTTCGCATAGCGCAACTGTAACCTCAACACCCGATTATTAATCGATTGCAATAGATTACTGTAATATTCCTTCTTTTCTCCGCCAACGGAAAAGGCTGCTAAACGACGTACCGCTGCAACATGCACACGGAAAAACTCATCCAGGTTATTAGAGAAGATTCCCAAAAAATGTACGCGCTCAATAACAGGCACACTTTCATCTTCCACCTCCTGTAAAACACGCTCGTTAAATGAAAGCCAGCTCAACTCTTTGGGAAATAGAGGCACATCGTTAGACATTGCAAAACCATAAAACGCACCCAGTATCTAACGGCAGTTTAAAAATCCAGATTATTCTGGAAGCAGCCTTAACACGGGGCTGAGGGTCAAGATTAAGTAAAGAAATATGCCACTGAAATGTGGCTGTGAGCAAGCGCCTATAGCAATATAACGATCTAGTATGGCTTCACAGTTTTCTGCCACACTGTTTCAGTCCATAAATTGGCACAAATAAATAAAAAATATCTTTTATTTATAAAAGATATTTAATAATTTTGTAACACTTTTAGAGGTGGCGCCTTTTTGGTGCGCTGTAAATTGACTGCACTCACTATTGGACTGAAAAGTGGCAAAATGAATAATAGAGTGTCCGACTCCATACATTAGCGCTTTCAACGGGATATTGATGCAAGCTCCAAACGAACGCTATGCCGCCCTAGATTTGGGCTCAAACAGTTTTCATCTGCTCCTGGCAGAATTTCGTGATCAGCGCATGGTACGCCTGCACACAGACAGAGCCATGGTGCGCCTGGCCGAGGGGCTGGATATTAACCACCACTTGGACCCGGCGGTAACCGAACGGGCCCTGACCGCTCTGCAACGCTTTCAGCCAGTGATGGATAAACTGCCCCTCGACCATGTGCGTGTTGTGGGTACAAATACACTGCGCATGGCTGCGGCCAATGCCGATGGTTTTTTGGAAGAAGTGGAATCAATACTCGGAGTGCCGGTGGAAATTATCAGCGGTATCGAGGAGGCCCGCCTGATCTTCACCGGGGTTCTCGCCGCCGCCAATGGCCCCCTCGCTTGCGCTGCATTATTGATATTGGCGGTGGCTCCACGGAGCTGGTTCGCGGTGGTGATACTCCACAGCAACTGGAAAGCCTGGATATAGGCTGTGTTTCCTACAGTAAACGTTTCTTTGCTGATGGCCTGATCAGCCGCAATACCGTAAACCACTTCCAACGCGCGCGGCGAGCGGCGCGGGCCGAATTGCAGGAGCTACAGCATATTGCCGAAGGCGCGGAAGTTACCGGTTGCTCCGGGACTATCAAAGCGGTTGCCAGGATTTGCAATGATGGCGAAGTAAAGGCGATCAAGCGCGGGGATATCGATCAGCTTGCGCACCGGGTTTCCTCCGCCAAACATATCGCGGACCTGGATTTACCCTACCTGGATGAAGAGCGTCGCCCGGTATTCGCTGCCGGCCTGGCGATACTGCATGCAATATTCTGCGAACTCGACATTATGCGTATGGAAGTCTCCCCCTATGCAATCCGCGAGGGCATAGTGCACGACTTGGCCGGGCGCTTGCACGGCGGGGATCGACGTGCAGATACGATTGCCGCCATGGTAGAGCGCTGGCAGGTAGATACCAACCAGGCTAAACGTGTCAGTTCCACCTCACTCAACCTCCTGCAGCAGTTGCGCCCCCAGTACCCACCAGAAGGCAAGGTGCGACTGCACTGGGCTATCCAGTTGCACGAAACCGGCCTGGCCCTAACTCACAGCAGCTTCCGCAAGCTGGGGGCCTATATGGTTAAACACGCCGATATGGCCGGATTTGCCAAAAGTGAACAGGAGCACCTGGCCTATCTGGTGCACAACCAAAGGGGAAGAATCAAACCGCCACGGGAGCACTATGGCTTCCACCCCAGCCCAGACCTTCTGTTATGCCTGCGCCTCGGATGTATTATTCACCGGGACCGCACCGAACGCAGCCTGGACGGCTTAAAGCTATATGACCAGGGAGACGCCTATCACCTGGAAGCCGATCAACAGTGGCTGGAGGATAGCCCGGCAATTGCAGAATTGTTGGAGCAGGAAGAGCAACACTGGCGCTCACAGAATCGGCCCCTACAGATAACGGCGGTATAAGAGCCAGGGGCCCTTGTGAGCCACTCTGAACACTGGCGTTTTACGCAAATATTCACCCTACAATCAAAAGCTATGAAACTGAGCGAAGTCACTCTCGAACACCACTATGCGGATATGGGGGAAGCCTTTGGCATCCCCATAGCACCCACTCCTTTCCGCCACCCCAAGGTAATCGATACCAACCCTTCTGTGCTGCAACTGTTGGGAATAGACCCCAACGAGAAATCTGACCCCGCCTGGGCCGAGCTGGGCTGCGGCGCCCGCCTGTTTAAGGGAAGCCGCCCATTTGCGATGAAATACACCGGTCACCAGTTCGGGGTCTACAACCCAGACCTGGGGGATGGGCGAGCACTGCTATTGGGTGAAATCGAGAGTGAAGGCCGGCGCTGGGAACTGCATTTAAAGGGTGCAGGAAAAACGCCCTACTCCCGCTTTGGTGATGGCCGCGCAGTATTGCGCTCCACCATACGGGAGTACCTCGCCAGTGAGGCACTCTACGGCCTCGGTATTCCCAGCACCCGGGCACTGTGCATTGTCGCAAGCGACGAACCTGTCACCCGTGAGAAAATCGAAACCGGGGCCATGCTGATCCGAGTAGCGGAGAGCCACGTGCGTTTCGGTCACTTTGAATACCTGTTTTACACCAAGCAACTGGAGGCCCTACAGGAGTTGATCGGGGTTATTTGCCGACGCTTTATACCGGGTACAGAGGGTATGGCAGTGGGCGACCAAGCTGAAGCACTGCTGCGCTTTACCACCCGGCGCAGTGCAGAGCTAGTTGCAGCCTGGCAGTCCGTAGGCTTTGCCCACGGCGTGCTCAACACCGATAACATGTCGATTATTGGCGACACCTTTGACTACGGGCCCTACGCCTTCCTGGACGACTACGACCCCACTTTTATCTGCAATCACTCCGACCACACCGGCCGTTACGCCTTTGAGCAACAGCCTGGAGTCGTACTGTGGAACCTGAATGCTCTCGCCCATGCACTGTCGGCCTTTGTCGGTGTAGACGCCCTACGCGAATGCCTGGAGCAATTCCAGCCGGTGGTAAGCGAGGCCTATGCGCAACGTATGCGGGCCAAACTGGGCCTGGAAAAAGAAGAGGATGGCGACCAGGCCCTCTGCTCGGAACTGCTGAAGTTGCTTCAACACGGCCAGGCCGACTACAGCCTGTTTTTCCGCGCCCTGGCCCACTACCGGGGGGAGCGTCCGGCCAGCGCTTTGCACGAGTTACTCAAACCCTCTCACCACAGCGCCCTGGATCAATGGCTGGAGCACTACGATCGCCGCCTCACCCGGGAGACAAATAACTCCCGGGAGCGCAATTTGGCCATGCTGTCAGTCAACCCGAAATACATTCTGCGCAACTATTTGGCACAGAAGGTCATCGAGGCTGCTGAAGATGGCGACTATCATCCTTTGCGGACTCTGCGCCAGTTACTGCAATCCCCTTTCGCCGAGCACCCGGAGCGAGAAGTCTGGGCCAGTGCACCGCCAGAATCCGGCAAGCGTATCCCCTTGAGCTGTTCCTCTTAAAGGTGCCTTTGGGTAACACACAAAGGTCCCGAAATTGGGACAAATAGAGAGAAAAGGCAGGGATATGTGGCCAAATGCTACTTTTTGACTGTTAGATTTTACCTGATGACGACTAGCCCACTGCCCTCGCAGGTGACTTGATGTAATATCCGGGTCACCCTACTTTACATAGGAAAATAAGTGATGATTAGAAACCTGCTTCTGGCCACCTTTGGCCTGCTGTTCGCCCTGCAGGCCAGTGCTGCAGATATCCTGGGCAACTGGCGCACTATCGATGACGAGACTGGAGAGACAAAGTCCATCGTCAACATCTATGAAAAGGATGGGAAGTATTACGGCAAGGTAGTGGATCTTCTGATGAAGCCTAACGACACCGTTTGCGACAAGTGCCCAGGCGACCTGAAAGGTAAGCCCATTGTCGGCATGGATGTCATCAGCGGGCTGGAAAAGAAAGGGAAAAAATACGAGGACGGGGAAATTCTCGACCCGGTTAAAGGCAAGGTTTACGACCTGAAAGTCTGGCTGGAGGATGACAACACCCTTAAGCTGCGCGGCTACCTGGGCTTCCTCTACCGCACCCAAACTTGGCACCGAGTTCAATAAGCAACTAGGTGCAGCTCTCGGGCCCGAGTTCTTTCGGGCCCAGAAACCTCTCTCTCAAACCCAGTTAAAGCACCACCCTGCCGCTTTCACCGCTCGTTGCACGGGCCGACACCACTTTATCATCTTCACTGGTATCAATTCGTACCTTGGCGCTCATACCTGCGCGCAGAGGCGGAGAATCCTTGAGGGGGTATAGACGCAATCGCACCGGCACCCGCTGCACGACTTTCTCCCACTTGCCACTGGCATTCTGCGGCGGTGTGGAAGCAAACTCACTGCCACTGGCGGGGCTCATACTGTCCACCTGAGCCTGCCACTCAAAATCCGGGTAGGCATCCAGGGTCACTTCCGCCTGTTGGCCCGTGCGCACGCGACCCAGCTCGGTCTCTTTCAGGTTGGCCTCCACCCAAAGGCCAGTGGAGCCAATCATTTGCAGCAGGTTAATGCCCAGAGTGGCCATCTCCCCCACCTTGGGTACGGTATTGGCGATAGTGCCATCCACGGGAGCAATAATGCGCGTGCGCGATAACTGGTAGCGGGCGGTATCCAGCTGCGCTTGAGCCACTTTTAAATCTGCCTGCTCTTCCAGGGCAATACTGGGATCACCTCCCAGTTCAGCGCGCAAGCTGGAGAGCTTCTCAGCATTAATCGTGATCTGTGCACGGGCCCGCTCCAGCTGCTGGCGGGCGCTGTCCAGCTCCGCCTCGGAAAACGCCACCTTGCTCAGTTTTTCATTGCGCTCCAATTGGCGGCGGTAAAAGTCCGCATCTTTGCGTGCCTGCTGCAACGCTGCGTCTGCTTCAGCATATTCTGAACGGCGAGCGAGCAATTCGTTGCGCACCTGGGCCAGGCGCGCCTCCGCCTCAGTCACCGCCAGTTCGAAGGCCGTGCGGTCGATCTGAATCAATAATTGCCCCTTCTCCACGACCTGGTTGGCACTCACCAGTACCTGGGTGACAACACCACTAACCTCAGGCGCCAGGGAAATCTTGTCCGCTTTCACGTAAGCGTTCTCTGTCTCGACAATATCGCTGCCGCGCAACAGGTTCCATCCCCCTATCAGGACGGCCAATACCAGGAAAAAGGAGAGTGCGAACTCTCGTTGTCCGGCGCGGTCTAGCTTAATGGACAGCTTTTCAGTCACATTCAATCTCTTCACGTGTCAAATTCTTGCGCAACCGCAATAGCAGCGACTGCAATTGATCCACCTCTGCGGCGGAAAAGCCCACAAGTGCCTCACTGCGGGTCTGCTGGGCTACACCGCCCAGTAACTCAAGGGCCGGCATTGCCTGCTCCGTCAGATAAATACGGAAACAGCGCCGGTCCTCGGGATCGGGCCTCCGCTCCACCAGTCCCTCCTGCTGGAGGTTATCCAGCTGGCGCGCCAGACTGATCGGTGCTAGGTCCAGGCGCTCGGCCAACTCTGCCTGCTTGAGGCCCTCCTCGCGCAGTAGATGCCAAAGCACCTGCCAGCGGGATCCACTCAGCCCGTGGTCCTTGGCTCTGCGGTCGAAGTTTCGCCGCAGCAGCCGTGCTGCACTGTGTAGTTCAAAACTGATTTCAGTAACGGCATCTTCCCTGGACATATCTGCTCTCCCTGTCTAAGGCCGCTCATTATAAGCCTGCTTATTATTTCATCAATGTGTGAGTTATCAATATCCCAAAACCCCATTAAAAAAGGCGGTCACTAGGACCGCCCTTTCGACCTGCATCCGGGATGGATCTATTTCTCCAGAACCTCAATCTTATCGACCTTCTGGAAGCCCCGGGGCAGCTTGTTGCCGCGCCGGCCACGCTCGCCGCGATAGTGATCCATCTCCGAGATCTTGATCTTGGTATGGCGCTTACCGGCGTGAACGACCAGTTGATCCCTGCCCTTCAATACAGCAACACCGATGACCACCTCTTCGCGGGCCGCAGCTCGGGCCGAAGTGATATTGATAATCTTGTTACCCTTGCCTTTGGACAATTCCGGCAATTCAGTCACCGGGAACACCAACATGCGCCCCTCGGTAGTCACCGCTGCCAGCAGAACATCATCGAGGCTCTCCAGCAATTGAGGGGAAAGCACCTGGGCTCCCTTGGGCAGGGTCAGCATGGCTTTACCTGCCTTATTGCGCGACTGCAAATCAGAGAGCTTGGCGATAAAGCCATAGCCCGCATCGGAAGCCAGTAACACTCGCTGCTCATCAGGGCCCATCAACAAGCCCTCAAAGGTGGCACCGGAGGGGGTTGATACGCCCGCTGAGGGGTTCGCCCTGCCCCCGTGCCGAAGGCAAAGTATGGGAGGCAATGGAGTAACTGCGACCAGTGCTATCGAGTAATAACGCGGGCTGGTTACTCTTGCCCCGCGCGGCAAAACCGAGACTGTCCCCTGCCTTATAACTGAGCGCTGCCGCATCAATTTCATGGCCCTTGGCCGCGCGAATCCAACCTTTCTCAGAAACGATAACGGTGATGGGATCTGAAGACAGCAGCTCAGATTCACTAAACGCCTTGGCCTCTTCACGAGCCACAATCGGGGAACGGCGGTCGTCGCCAAACTCTTTGGCTGCGGCCAGAAGCTCTTTCTTGATCAAGGTCTTGAGGCGACGCTCGCTATTCAGGGTCTTGGTGAGGGTATCTCGCTCTTTTTCCAGCTCCGCCTGCTCGCCGCGAATCTTCATCTCTTCGAGGCGTGCCAACTGGCGCAGCTTGGTATCGAGAATGTAGTCCGCTTGGATATCCGTGAGCTCAAAGCGATCCATCAGCTCCTGCTTGGGCTCGTCACAGGTACGGATAATTTCGATCACTTCATCAATATTGAGGAAGGCAACCAGCAAACCTGCCAACAGGTGCAGGCGCTTCTCAACTTTATCCAGACGGAACTGCAGACGACGGCGGGTGGTAGTGGCGCGGAAAGTCAGCCACTCCCGCAGGATTTTATCGAGGGACTTCACCTGCGGGCGCCCGTCGATACCGATCATATTCATATTGACGCGGTAGTTGCGCTCAAGATCGGTAGTGGCAAACAGGTGATTCATCACCGATTCCATATCCACCCGATTGGATTTCGGCACAATTACCAGGCGAGTGGGGTTTTCGTGATCCGACTCATCGCGCAGGTCGCTCACCATGGGCAGCTTCTTCGCCTGCATCTGCTGGGCAATCTGCTCCAACACCTTGGCACCGCTCACCTGATGAGGCAGCGCAGTAATGACAATATCGCCGTCTTCCTTACTCCACAGGGCGCGCATCTTGATAGAACCGCGACCGGAGGTGTAAATCTTACGGATATCATCCCGTGGCGTAATAATCTCTGCCTCAGTGGGCATATCCGGGCCGAGAATATGCTCACACAGCTCTTCTACTGTGGCCTTAGGATTCTCCAGCAGCTCTACAGTCGCGTTGACCACTTCGCGCAAGTTATGCGGGGGAATATCCGTAGCCATACCCACGGCAATACCGGTGGTACCGTTCAATAGAATATTGGGCACCCGCGCAGGCAGTACGCAGGGCTCATCCATGGTGCCGTCAAAGTTGGGCTGCCAGTCCACAGTGCCCTGCCCCAACTCCGACAGCAGCACTTCCGAATATTTCCCCATGCGCGACTCGGTGTAACGCATCGCGGCAAAGGACTTGGGATCATCCGGCGAGCCCCAGTTGCCCTGGCCATCAATCAGGGGGTAGCGATAACTAAACGGTTGCGCCATCAGTACCATCGCCTCGTACACCGCGCTATCGCCGTGCGGGTGGTACTTACCGATCACATCACCAACGGTGCGCGCGGACTTCTTATACTTGGCAGTATTCTTCAGGCCCAGCTCACTCATGGCGTACACTATACGCCGCTGTACAGGCTTAAGGCCGTCACCGATATTCGGCAGGGCGCGGTCCAGGATCACATACATGGAGTAATCCAGGTACGCCTTTTCGGTGTACTCCTTTAACGGCAGGCGCTCTGTGGCCTCATAAACAGAGGTGTCGGTCATACAGCTCTCGTTATTCGATTCGGAAGGAGCGGATTATGGCGGACTGGAGCGGGAGGTTCAAAGGGAAGCTGAAAAAGGAAGGGGAGAAGCTCATTGTAAGTTCAATACAATCTCTAAAGCTTACCCAAAAAGTCCGGTGGGTATCGAACCAGCCTAATGCATTCTTAAGGGAATAAGACTCCCAGGTAAAATTTGGAGAAGCACACATACTAAGTGTGCCTCTCGCAGAGCCAACTTTATTTCTGGCTGCACTCGCCAGCTTTTGCAAGCTTTAATTTTGTAATATCAGCTTTACCTTCTTCAGACTCAACAAGTTTCAAGTCTGCACCACCAACGAACACTCCCATTTTAATGTATTGTTCGATAAAGTAATTTTCACCTGCTTTTACATCAACCAACAGGTCATTCGGGGAGAACTCCGACTCGGTTGAGACCTTATATTCTTTATCCCCAATAACCTCCTGGTAGAAAAAGACGTTGGGTGCAGATTGACCAACACATTCATCATTAACCCAGATATCTTTCTTCAGAGTAGTACCGGGACCAGAAGCTCTATAGATGTAGAGACCAGCATTCCCCTCAGTAGGTGAATTGAACTCTTTAGCTTTATTCGATAACTCATCACTCTCCATAGGAACCGACGCACAACCCGCAAAAAGAGATGTAGCTATAGAAAGCACCGCTAATTTTTTGTACATGTTTTATCCCCAATATAATTTAACACCTGCTAACGGCTGTTTTTTGTACAGCTTCTGCGTTAACAGACGCGCATCATATCAGCTTGACTACCAACTAGAACCTTTAATCAAATTGATCAGGGAGATAAAACTCGACTCTTCAGCCATATCCACAAAGCTTGAGTATTCCACCGACTTTAAGGTGAAGGAAATTGAAATAGATAGACACGATTATACCTGAGCTAAAGCTGGAATCACTGAGCATTGGCCCACATAAAAGAGTACAACTAAAAGTACTGGCAGGAAAAATCAATTGCCCTCAGGTCCCTATAGTTCGGGTAAAAGCCGTCTACTCAGAGCCATTACAGACATTGAACCCCATGACATTGATAACATTTGATGACGAAAGCCAGAAGGAAATGGCAAATCACAAGTGGCGGCAGCAAGTTATATTGGTACCACTGCAAAATGCCTGGTGGGACGAAACAATAGGCGAAAACTTTAATCAACCAATGGGGCATACATTAAACACTTTAAGATTTCCCGAGAATACGACAGACCGGCAGATAAGCCGGCTATCCTTCATAGAGAAACAACGCTTGACACTTATTCTCGAGCTTTCCTACACCGCACAAGCTTTTTTACAGGATGGGCTCAGTGTCAATGTGGAGACAGATACTACTAGTAAAATAGAAGCATGACTTATGGATGAAATCAGCAATCACCAATACCCCGCCACCTGGACGACCCATAAGAAAAGGCAGATCCAACGAGTGTAGAGCAGGCATTTTGAAATTAATGGGAGTAGCTTATTAAGTAACAATTAGTGTGATCATCTTTGATGGTGGCAATTATCGTTGGCTGCGACGTTGGTAGTCGTCCTGGCAATTTGCTCCAATATCACACGATCACAGCGCAGCAAGCCACTGATTGTCGCGGCAGTACGCACAGCGGTTCAATTGCCTCTTGTCGAGGTCATACTGGAAGTCCTTATCGCTATTGGTACCTTGTATAAGGCTCCACCATTTGGGCTGAAAATAAATTAGTGAATAGATCATCTCATACTGCAACGATACAACCGTATGCCTCTTTATGTAACTTGCCCTCTACTGGGAACCTATTTCTTTCCGAGTTGTGATGTCTATTTGTTGCTACTCACCAGCAGTCACTTTCTGTGCCTATCCTTGTCAGCATCCGCGCAAACCAGTACTACATCTCATTTCTTACCTGATCGACAAGGGGTGTCTTTCCAACAGCTTTTCTACTACTTTCTGTAAGTGCCAATTTTCTTAGGTTGTAAATTTGATACCGTTCTCACTCAACTATAATTATCTCATTAGTGCCTTCCTCATGATCAGGATAAGAACCAACTCTATCAGCTGACCCACCCTTTACCGACTGCACTTATTAAAAATCAAGCCCTTTAAAATAATAGCTTCCGGCATACAGATTAAAATATCGATACGACTAAAGTTTTCTCTTCCACTGATTCTTAGATAAAATTACAAACAATAACCACAACAATACCTACAAAATTTATATCACCAGATTTTCATTGTCACCTTCCTTAACAGAGTCTACAATTTTTACAGGTTATAGATTTAATCCATAACCCCAGAGTATCAAGACATTCCCCAACCCAAGAAAGATCAAAAATTCATATACAAAGAATAAGAAATTAAAAGATAAAACTTACTTTACACAAATGATCATTTGCTGATAATTTCTATTAAACACTAATCTCCACGAAGCTCATGTCGACTCTGGTGCTAAAAAATATTTTTGTAGGTTGTCTTCAAAATATAAATTTAACCATGGCATCTGGCCAAATTATTTGCTTATCTGGTCCATCTGGCTCAGGGAAAAGCCGCTTACTCAGAGCCATAGCTGACCTTGAACCCTACACAGGCGACATATGCTTTAAGAATAAATCCCAGAGTACGTATCCAGCACACCAGTGGAGAAAGCATGTGATGTTGGTTCCCGCGCAGACTGCCTGGTGGGAAGAAACTGTCGGCGATCACTTCGCAACACCCATGAATGATGCACTTAAACTTCTCGGCTTTCCTGAGGACGCGGTAAAGTGGCAAGTAAATCGACTCTCTTCGGGAGAAAAGCAGCGCCTGGCTCTGATTCGCGCAATATCCTACAAACCCAAAGCGCTCCTTCTAGATGAGCCTACGGCCAACCTAGACGCCAGATCTGCGCAGGAGGTAGAGCAATGGCTAACAGGGCTCATTGAGGAGCACAAGCTGCCTACGATTTGGGTAGCTCATAGCCAGGAGCAGATTCGAAGGGTAGCTCATCGCCACTTGGCCATTGTTGATAATCAACTGAAAGAACAGGAGATTCATCGATGAGTGTAATCGACCTGTCCTGGTGGCAGTTGTCTTTGGCTGCGGGGTTGGTATTGGCTCTAGCCGTATGCACTCATGTAGCGCGACTAAAACTAAGTAGATCGTTAATTGTTGCCGCTCTACGCACGGCTATTCAGCTCACCCTGGTAGGACTGGTACTGGAAACCCTTTTTGCAGTTGGCACCCTACTTTGGGTGGGACTTCTGGCCTTGGCAATGCTGCTATTTGCCGGACAGCAAGTGGCAGCCCGACAAAAGTATCGCCTACTCGGTGGCTGGAGCTTTGCCGTAGGCACTTTATCGATGATGGTGTCCGCTTTCAGTATCACCATATTAAGTTTGGCCGTACTGATTGGCCCTACTCCCTGGTACCAACCACAGTATTCCATTCCACTTTTAGGTATGCTGCTGGGTAATACAATGACTGGTGTTGCCCTAAGCCTGGACCGTCTAACAGAAAGTATGCACCGCTCTAGGGATATTATTGAGAACCGCTTGATGCTGGGGCATACCTGGCAACAAGCCAGCTTGGAGTTTCGGCAAGATGCGATGCGGGCAGGATTGATGCCGACAATTAATTCCATGGCTGCCGCTGGGATAGTATTTTTGCCGGGAATGATGACAGGGCAGATTCTCTCAGGCACCTCCCCTACAATTGCCGTCAAATATCAAATCCTGATTCTTTTTGCGATTGCATCAGGCACCGGTTTCGGCACTTTTCTCGCCGTTGCCCTGGCCTCAAGGCAGCTCTTTGATAAGCGGGAGCGCCTGCGCACTGATCGCCTGATTAAAAATGCCTAAAGTCTGTGGAGAGATGATTCGATCGAAGGAAGGAGAGCGCCGGACACCTGAGAACCAGCGCTCTATTAACCTTTAACGGCCAAAGAATAATATAGCCCCGGCGATAATCAGACCTACCAGCAAGGCCCATACACCCCGCAGCATCAGCGATCGGGCATATTCCGCCTCTTTGTAACGCAATGCATAGGGAATGCCGGTAATCGGCCCGAGGACGATCGTTACAATCCCCCAAACCCAGCGCTTGTTACCCAAAGCCGTCAACGCAGCCATCAGGCCACCAAACCAGCATAAAGTTACGCCAATTACAATTACCACCAACGCCAGGATGGACCACCATTGGTTGGCCAGGAAAATTTCTACAATTTGGGTTTCAGTCATGGAATTTAGCCAGTCCGTATTACCTTCCGATTACATCTTAATGCTCTCGGCACCTTAAAAGATTAGGTGCTTCCAGAACGAGACATCCGGATACCAACGCAAAGATGCTAAAAGAGCCGCCGCAGTGAGCAAAACCCATGCAGATGACCCTTTTGGTACCCATCTAAGCTGAAATCACCATTGAGGGAAGCGGCGATACAGCCCTAGGACGCTATAGTAACCCTAAAGTGAATCCCGGGCGCATATTCCGTCTTGACTAAAAGATACCCATAGAGATAGCGAGCACTCACTATCATGAGTACTCAGTAACTATCTCCAGCCCCGTGATCTTCTGGGTATCGTTGGCAAATTCGTAGTAATCCGGCTTTTCATCGATAAAGATTTGATGGGTCATTGTTGTCTCGGCCGGAAGATCAAAGATCCCCGCAGGTACTGAGTACTGGGAAGTTTCCTTTAAGCGATAAAAGAGGTGTGAACCGCACTTTGAACAAAAACCCCGTTCAGCCCAAATTGATGAATCAAATACACTGACATGTTCCTCACCGGTAATCTCAACACTGGTTTGACAATCCACTGCCAACAGAGGACCACCGCCCCATTTTTTGCACATACCGCAGTGGCAAACCCCCAGATTTGAAGAGGGCAAAGATGCGCTAATTGTCACTGAACCACAGAGGCAACTTCCGTGCACTTGAGTCATATTGTTTTACCTTGCTATTACTTATATCAGGAAACGAATAGAATCAAATATTTGTGAAACCTTTCACAAATAAAACTACAAACTAACTTTTATCAATATTCCTTGCAGCGTCGCTGAAACCAGCTGACCCGCTTCTCATAATTAACCGGGCAATTTTCCTGGCAAGCTTCACCTAGCTCATTTAGAGATTTAGCCTCGGGATAATAAGCCACAGTTTTTCCGTTGATAACATGAGAATACCCAGCATCCACAGAAGAAATTAAAAAGTGATTTTCTTTACTCCCTATAAGGACCTTATCTCGGGCAAGCGCATAAACATCATACTGCCATATACCCCAAGCACTCCAACCATTCATAATCAAACAAGTGGACATGGTTTTTAGGGGTTGCCGCTCTACCTTCGCCTGCTCTGCGGAGAGAAGGGGGCGAATAAAAAAACAAGCATAATTAGTATTTTTTTCATATGCAGCCCTAATGAGTATTCAGAACTTAAAAATACACACAATGTTAGGAGAAAATTTTCTGATATATTGAATGTCAGACTCACTATGCCGGAATTCTACGACCGCATCAAGGAAGCAACTTGCAAGCCATAATTCAAATTAATTTGAAAATTACGTTAATCTAAAGGCAGACCTGGAGACTACTTAACCCCACAACAACCTGTAAAAAGGTCCCAACTTTCACCCTACAAATAACAAACCTATAGCGATACGAAGCTACCACAAGCTGTAAGGCAGGAAGGGACGACGGAAATTTGTACCATTATTTATATAGATATTAATGTTACATGCTTACTTAATTCGAAAATTCCACCCTTGGATCACCAAAATCCTTACCAATATAGTCAGGTGCGCAAGGGATTAATTCTGAAGCCTCTATTCCCGCATCAATCAAATACTTTTCGACATTTCGGCTTCGCTCCATTGCCAAATTTTCAAGTTCTTCACGAAGTTCCAGAGATGGGTTTTGGTAAAAAGCAACCTGGGATCTTCCGCTTCTGCTCATACCTGCCATGGAATAGGGGTACAGGGCTTGCCAGTCCCGGGCATTAGAGATGCCGCATACTCCTGGCCGTGCGTCAGGGTTCTTAAGTAAAACAAAGACCATACGCTGTAGTTGTGTCAGTGCTAAATTAGTTAATTTTGCACTTCCAGGCTCAAAGTCAATAGACGCAAATGATTTCGCCCTGAAACGCCCCCAGGCATAACGTGCCAACAAATAAACGCCATAGGGAGTCAAATAGCTTATCAAGGCATCTATAATTGCCTTTTGTAGCAACTCACTAAATACAAAACTGAAGGAGAACTTGGGATCGCGAATATTGCCGCTAACAGGCATGCCAAACTTGATATCCCCCCGCCCGTCTTTTAGCAACCATAGAGCAATATTCAAGGGAATCAGCGTGGACTTCACCGGTAGCTGATCATCTTTCCGCACCCGGCGAACTTTTAGTTTTTCCAGTCGTATATCGGCAAAGCCATCGAGTTCATTTTCAAATACCCGAATATTAACTACCGCATCTCCCTGCCCTTGAAGGATTTTGTAACCTAACAACTTGGCCATATAAGGCGTAGCAGGTATCAAATTTACGCTGGTGAGATATCCGGTAAGATCAGCATTCCACTTTTTATCTCCCAAGTAATCTACAGTTCCCCCTATCTGAACCTCACCAAATCCGCCAGGCCTTCCATTAACAACAATCACCGCAGGGGGTGTTCGGCCAAGTTACTTAAATCACTGAGATTAAAGTTGATATCCCGGACCGGTAAGCGGGCCCTGAATTCATCTTGATAGTCTACCCAACTAAAAGTGCCGTGTTTTAGATATAGATCACCTAGATGATATAGTAGCGGTGGGCTGCCCTTCTCCCTGAAAACAAATGTGTCAATACCACCAAATCCTCGCAGTTCATTAATTTTTCGGGCTACCGGAAACTTCCCTGATAAATCCCTTAAGAGAATAAATCGAGGGCGCAGAAAGTCGATAAAACCTATAGTGAGTGTTTTCTTAGGACGGTAATAGCTCAAACCTTCAACCCACAGGGACTTAAAATCAGCCATCCATCTATGGCGATCAAAATCCAAACTGTCCGGGTTTCTCTCAAAAAAATGAAAGTGAGTTGCCTCACCACTGGCAAAGCGCCATTCGGTATCGGTAAAGAGCAAATGCGACAAGGTTATGCTCTCACCGTGCACTAACTCTTCCCCAGAAGGTGAAAGCAAAGTGATGCCATTGACCCTCACAACAGCAAGTTCTGCCCCCTGACCACGGCGGTAGTTTCCCTCCAACATTAAACTCGAGAAGCTGAAGCAATGATCTCCCTGATCCAGATAACCACTGGGAAAACATCCTGCAATTTCCTTAAACTGTAAATCCTTGAAGTCAACTCCCTGCCGACTGATATTTAAGTGCCCGGCCCCCATACCGGATACCGATAAAAGTTTAAGTGGCAATTCCTGTGGGAAATTTTGCTCATGCAACTGTACATTACTTATTTTTATCCCAGAAAGGATAAGCTGCCTACCGCCAGTGCCAGTAATACCTTCTGCCTTGCCAATACTAAAGGCCCCAAATTCATAACAGGGCGCAATCTTTTCATCTTTTAATAGCCCCCTGGCATACATCCCCTCGCACCAGAGGCTTTCGCCAAAGATTCCCCTTGCAAGGAGATATTATCAATTTCAAATTTTGGTATTTTCAGCGGGCCCAAATTTTTCCTGGGTATTGATAACCCAACCAATTCTACAGAACCTTGAACTGACCAGGGGTGTGACAATTTGATTTTCTGTAATCCCGACATGGATAATTTATCAACCCCAAAACAATGGTGGGAGTCACCTGCCCTGGCCCGACTCAGCTTATCCACAGTTACTGCAAGCCCCGTATCCCGCGTACACACCCGGATATTCTGCAAGCTTAGATTCGACACTGAGAACTCTGCACCGCTATCCCAGATAAATCGACTCCAACTCAAGCTCTGCACACCGGCTTCTAAATAGCCGCTACCCTTTTGCCAAAACGCGATAGGCTTACTCTTTAACGGTCCTAAATCCAAGCGGGGGGCGCCGGAATCTATACCCAATTTTGCCCAAGAATCACTAAAGCTTATTTGTGGGGTCTCAATGCAATCGGCAAGACCCATATCTTCATTATTTTCAGAAGAATAAGACCTCAACCCACAAAGCAGAACATCATCGATATTGAGTCCATAAAAATCGAGAGTATTGGGGGAAAATGACGTTCTCTTCGTGAATACTCGCCCCAGTTGCAACATGGGTACAGTTTCGAAGTCCTCCTTAAATTCCACTTCTTCGATCGACCAACCGCTTTGCCCTACCGAATGGATGTCTTGCCCAAATACACAGGTCGGTATCGATTTATTAGTCTTCGCTAGCCAGGGAATACACAAGGTTACTCTGTCAGCAACAACATCCTGCAATGCAATTTTTGACTGGGTAGGTTTTTCCCGGGACCATAGCAACTCTAGCTTTGGTATAAGTACACGCCCAAGGTCGAAGACATTCTCGCCAGACAGGTTTTTCAGCTGCACGGATTGAATTGCTGAGTCATCCATATTGGCAATTAGATTGCGTTGGCTGAAATAAACGAAGGAGTAATCTCCCAGTGAAAGGCGCTCAACATCTACACAGTGAATATTTAGTGAACTCACTTGCCTACCGCCGGGAAAGCAGCCACTCAACTGCTCAG
Source organism: Microbulbifer sp. MKSA007 (assembly GCA_032615215.1). NCBI lineage: Bacteria > Pseudomonadati > Pseudomonadota > Gammaproteobacteria > Cellvibrionales > Microbulbiferaceae > Microbulbifer > Microbulbifer sp. MKSA007. The sequence continues at coordinate 4,727,064 of CP128433.1, forward strand.
CATTTGCACCGGGCAAAGCGATATAAGATTCAGAGTCTGGTGTACGTCTATGCCTTAGCCTGGCAAGGGGTAGATCTATCTTTTTTAAGTCAAATAATTTTCTGCCCCCTTTTGTCTTCGCTTCAGCACTAACCACGGAGATTTTTTTTACAAAGAGATCTATCCCCTGCTGCCAAGATATAAAGAGTGGCTCCCTTTGCTCTAATGAGCGGATATCAAAGCAAACTGGCAGATTTTCGTGGTTTTTATTGGCGCGATAAAATAACCTTTTCCAACCTTCAGTGAGACAGCCAGCCAGTTTCTTCAAAACAAGTTTTTTAATTTCCAGGTTTGGGTTTTCTATGGTGGCCAGCCCTAAGTCGTCAGGATTTTTATCCGCATCAATATTTTGTTGATCCAGTCTTCCTTTTTCGGTGCCGTAATTATCATCACCAACTTCTTGAGGAATACCCGGTAACTGACTGGTCGCCACCCAAGGATTATTTGTAACCTTTCTTTTAAATAAGCTATCGCCACTTTCAAACTGCTGTATCACTAAGCCATTTCCTGCACCAGCGGAATCATTTAGAAGTAATCGGTGAAGGCGCAGTTTTCCCAAAATGGCATAGCCATCTTCACCTCCCTGCCAGGCAAAATGTCCCTGCCCTGAAAAGCTGTTCAAACGTGCGCATAAAGGCTGCCAATCCGAGGGGAGAAAGTCCTGCGGCAAACACCCTGATAGTGACTGGATAAAAAAGTCCTGAGCAGATAGCGGGCCGTTACGACCTATTGTATCAATAACCCGCCAGCGTAGGTCCTGTAGTTTAGCTCTGGGACGACCTCTGGCACCTATTGAAAATTGAGCCAATTGCAGAGGACCGCTGGAAAGCCCCCAATCAATATTGTGTTCAGCAGAGCCGAACTGAAAGGCAAATTCCTCTGTACTTTTGAGACCAACCATAGAGACACAGTGATCGGGCTTCTTCCACAGACCGCCCGGTACACACCCATTGGCTGTTTCTATCGCAAGATGGGCAAAAGATAATATTCGCGTTTTGGCATGAAACTGAAGAGGACCAAATACACCATTATTAGCCCTGATGGGATGGCTGGTAGATCGAGCCATATCCAAGAGGTAGCCCCGATTAATTGAACTGGCCCCTGTATTTATTTTTAAGCGATCGTTCCAGTCGAAAACCGTTTTTTCCGGCAGGTCTAAATTAGCCGCTCGCAGACACAGGTGGGAATTGGCGTTACGCAGATGTCGTGGACACCAATCAAATGCCTGGGCAAAGCCTCGCCTCCATCCCAAACGCTTTTTCGGGCGCTCAAAATTAAACTCACTGATGCTAATAACCCCGGCCCGCCAATCCTGCCAAAGGCGATCACTGTGCCTCAGTACAACACTCTCACCATTGAGCTGCCGCCACTGGGCACGAGCCTTGCGGCCAAACCCGAATTTCATATCACCTGCTGCGGCAAGCCGGCGGGCGGAGGCGCAATGTCCAATCAGGCTTTGCAGCCCTGCTATTGCATCGGCCCAACGCTGTGGCGGGCATCCTATAAAGTATTTCGCAGTAAACTTGTTAAGATCTGTATTGAGGCTCGGCCAGGAAAAATTGACCTGAGTTCCTTCCAAACTGCCTATCACCGTGTTGTATCGTGATTTACCTCTCTCCCAGGCCAATAAATCACCGACCTGTAAATCCCCAATAGCAATATCTACGTTCAGGGGAACATCACCTTTACGCCATAATGCCAGCGTGAATTTATCGGTTTGGAGTTTGCCGATGGCTGCGCAGGTGGCTTGGCTCCAAATAGGCTTGTGCAGGTAGCAAAGTTCGCTGTCTCGTATCTGGGCGCGACCGATAAGCAGCCTGAAATCGCGATCCTGTCGCGCTCCGCCTCCAAGATTCCAGCCACCCACCTCCCACTCCCGGTACAGTTCACCCGGGTAAGACTGCAGGTCCATATAGGCACCGCTCACCGATGCCTTGGGTAAATGAGCTCGCCCCCATAACAATTGCCACCAGCTGTAATCGAGCATTACCTCATGAGCAGAGAATCCCCGCCCTTCGCGATTCTCAGCTTTTACATCAATCGCTATAACACTTAGATCCAGCAGCGATACGCGCAAATGATCCACATGGAATTCAAGGCCTCGCTCCTCCATCCAGTCGCCAGCTTTTACCCGCACCCAGTTTGCTGCCCACCAGTGAAGAACTTCCACCAGCAATAGCCCAGCTAGCAGCCACCAGATTAAGCGGCGGAAAAAGGCATTCTGAGAAGCGGGCTCTGGGGGCATTAGAATTAAGCGCCAGAAAATGAATTTTATGCAGATTACAACTGCAATTAGGCCCATACAGTAAAGACCAGCACCTGGGGATTTTTTTGCCTTGGCGCTGCTATTCGCGATAATAAGCAGCTGCGTCGTCCATTCGCTCGCAGTCAAATGCGAACTGTCTACTATTTATCCAGGGGTGTATTTGCGCGGCGCGGAAGTTTGGGAAGCCAGTATCCTTACCGCCTCTCATTTTTTCTGTTACCCAGCCAGTGAGTAGACATGCAGGAGCATCCAAACTACCAGGACATCCTTTTGGTCGGCGGCGGCCATAGCCATGCTATTGTGCTGCAAATGTGGGCCATGAACCCTCTGCCAGGCGCGCGTCTGACCCTGGTCTCTCCCCAAGTGCAAACCGCCTACTCCGGTATGTTGCCCGGAATGGTTGCAGGCCATTACTCCCTGGAAGACACTCATATAGATCTTGCCAGACTCTGCCGGGCCGCTGGTGCCCGCTTTATACAGGCCTGTGCACACGAAATTGACATCGATAATCGCACCGTATCCCTATTGGGTAGACCTCCCGTAGAGTACGACCTGCTCTCTTTGGATGTCGGTGCGACTCCCGCCCGCGAGTTACCGGGCTCCGAATTGGCAATCCCGGTAAAGCCTATCGGGCATTTCTACCGTTTCTGGCAAAAGCTGCAAAAACAGGTTGGTGAAAACACCTCGCCCTTCCGCTTGGGAGTTGTCGGCGGCGGTGCCGGAGGTTGCGAGCTGTCGATGGCAATGGCGCACGCTCTACAAGATGCCGTTAAGAAAAAGCAGGTAGAGGTTCACCTGATTCATGGTGCCGCCGCAATTCCCCAGGGCTATCCAATCAGAGCGCGCAAATTAATCTCAAAGGAGATGCAAGAGCTAGGGGTTCAGTTACACCATAACTGGACCGTTAATGAAATTACCGAACAGGGTGTCGTTAATGGGAGTGGTGACTGCCTGCCCCTCGATCAGGTAATACTCACCACCAATGCCTGTGCTCCCCCTGGCTGGCCAACTCGGGCCTGTCCCTCGATGACAAAGGCTTTGTGGTGGTGGATCAAACACTCCGCGCCCAGGGGCGGGAAGACGTTTTTGCAGCTGGTGATGTGGCCAGTTTCGCTCCAGAACCTCTACCCAAGGCTGGGGTTTACGCCGTTCGCCAGGGGCCTGTTCTATTTCACAATCTGCGCGCCTCCCTGACCGGACGCCGCTTAAAACAATACCGGCCACAAAAAGATTTTCTCAGCCTGCTCTCCTGTGGTGGCAAGCGGGCTGTGGCAGTTCGAAATGGCTTCGCCGCTGCAAGCGGTCTGATGTGGCGATGGAAAGACTCTATCGACCACACATTTATGCGACGCTTCAGTGAGCTGCCAATGGACATGGCTGATCACACTGCCAAAACCAAAGACATCGTCGACCAGCGCTCAGGCTCTTCACTATCTCCTATGCGCTGTAATGGCTGTGGCGCAAAAGTTGGAGCCGACATCCTGCGCCGCACGCTGGCGACCCTTCCGGATCAGCATTCGGAATACCTGTTAAAGGGCGTCGGTGATGATGCCGCAGTTATGGACCTGCCGGCTAATCATTTATTAGTGCAGAGCTCCGACCAACTGCGTGCACCTGTAGATGATCCGTGGATATTTGGTCGCCTGGCGGCTCTGCACGCCCTATCCGACCTATTTGCTATGAATGCTCGACCCGCCACCGCACAAATCCTTGCAACCCTACCTACGGCTGCAGAGGAAATTACCCGGCGAGACCTACAGCAGTTGCTTGCGGGAGCCATCCACGAGCTGAACCGGCACCACTGTGTCCTATCTGGCGGGCATACCGCCGAAGGTTCTGAAATGCTAATGGGCCTAACCGTCAATGGATTTTCCGAGCGGGAGCAACTTCTGGAAAAAACGGGGGCCCGCGGGGGAGACTGCTTGATCCTGAGCAAGCCATTGGGAGTAGGCACTATCCTGGCAGCAGAGGGCGCGGGAGAGGCTAAAGGCCTATGGTTGCAGCAGGCACTGGAAACCATGTTGCATAGCAATGCCGACGCCGCAGAGATATTTGCCCGCCATAACGCCAATGCGCTGACAGATGTCACGGGCTTTGGCCTGTTGGGCCACCTATTGGAAATGCTCGGCCCTGAAGGGTTAAGCGCGACACTGATCGCTGAGAATCTACCGCTAATCTCCGGCGCCGCCACTTGTATCGAGCGCGGATGGCTATCCAGCCTGCAACCGCAAAATGCCAATGCCTACGCCTTTGTAGAAAACCCCCAGGAGTGGCAGCCATTGCCACAGTGGTCATTGATTACCGATCCACAGACTTGCGGGGGCTCCTCGCTGCTGTTCCTATTGACCAAGCCGAAGCCTGCGTGGGCGCACTGCTAGAGCGCGGTTACACCCAGGCGTCAATTATCGGTGTAGTGACGGACTCACAGAATCCAGAAGTGAGCGTACACTTGCGCAGGTCAGCAGACTGGCGAGCGCTAATTTCACAGGACAACGAGACTGTACCAGGCCAGGTTTAAGGATTTTGCGAAACCGGAACAACAACCGGTTATGAGCTTTGTATGATTTCTATTGAGAGAGGCCTTCACCGACTCTGTTAACTTGTCATCTGTCTTTCAGCGCGACATACTGGCGCTAGAAAAAACCTCGGTGACATATTTCCCGATACCAAAAAAGGTCTTCACAGATTGGGGAGTCAGCTTTTAGCAATCGACAGGAAGACCCCTATGAAAAAGATCGTCATTATTGGCGGCGGTGCCAGCGGCCTGCATTTGGCTACACGGCTCGGTCAATATTTTTCTTTTACCCCTTTCTTTAAGCGCCGCCGCAAGTCCCCCGCTGCACAAGTTACTCTGGTTGATCGAAATCGCACCCACCTGTGGAAACCACTGCTACACCAGGTTGCCTCCGGCGCATTGGATGCCAATATGGATGCACTGAATTATCAGGTGCATGCCCGCATTCACGGCTATGAATTTCAGTTGGGTAGCCTGCAGTCTCTGGATCGTGAACGACAGGTAGTTGAGCTCGGACCCGTTAATGATGAGGACGGTAGCGAGTTAGTACCCGCGAGGGAATTGGAATACGATTATTTGGTGCTGTGTATCGGCGGGCATAGTAACGACTTTCATATTCCCGGCGTCAGGGAAAATTGTATTTTCCTGGATAGCAGTTATGAAGCACAAAAATTTCACCAAAACCTTCTCAACCGTTTCCTCCGTTTAGAAACCCGTGTTGACGATAAATTGCAAGTAGCGATCGTTGGTGGCGGGGCAACGGGTGTAGAACTCTCGGCAGAACTAGTAGATGCCGTAAAGTTGGTTGGCAACTATGGACGCATTCGTCCCAATGCGATGGAAATCACCTTGATAGAAGGGGTGAGCACCTACTCCCAGCACTACCAAAACGAATTGGAAATAATGCTGAACGCGAGCTGGCCAAGATGGGGGTTAATATTCTTACCGGCCATCATATTTCAGCTGCAACAGAGAGCGGACTCACCACGTCTTGTGGCAAGGAAATTCCAGCCGCAATCCGAGTGTGGGCTGCCGGCGTCAAGGCTCCGAAATTTCTCACTCAACTGGATGGCCTCAGTACCAACCGACTCAATCAAATCGAAGTGGAAACTACCTTGCAGACCCAAACTGACGCAAAGATTTTTGCCATGGGGGACTGCGCCAGTTGCATTGACGGCAATCACCAGCGAGTGCCTCCGCGCGCCCAGGCAGCACAGCAAATGGCTACCCTGGTTGGCGACAATATTATTGCCCTATTTGAAGATAGACCTTTGCACCATTTTTATTATCGCGATCGAGGCTCTCTGGTATCCCTCAGTCAATACACTGCCGTTGGCAACCTGATGGGGGCGTTGGTTAAAGGCAGTCTTACCGTAGAAGGACGCCTTGCTGGCCTTGCCTATCGCTCACTCTACCGTATGCACTTGGCGGCAATCCACGGCTGGCCGAGAGCTATGCTGCTCTACCTAATCGGGCAGGCGAACCGGTTTGTGAAGCCGAAGCTCAAGATGCACTAAAGTATCGATCCCATGGAGCTAAGGGGATATTAGACAGTTAGTGTAAAATTAACTAATAGTGCTACCAATAAACCCTGCACATGGAAGTGCCAGGGCGGTAACATTATGAGTCACACCAGCCCATTAATTAAGACCTCTGAACTGAATGCGAGTTCCTCTGTAGATCCAGGCAAAGCCCTTGTTTGAAAATATAAAATGAAAAAACAGTATCAAAAAATCGTTGTACTTACCGGCGCAGGAATTTCAGCTGAATCTGGCATAGGTACTTTTCGCGGTGCCGATGGCCTGTGGGAAAACCATCGCCTGGAAGATGTCGCAACGCCAGAGGCATTTGATCGCAATCCGGCACTGGTACATAGATTTTACAATGAACGCCGCCAGCAGCTGCTATCTGCAGACATCCATCCCAACCCTGCCGATCTCGCCCTGGCCGAACTGGAACAGAAATTCCAAGGGGATTACTTACTGGTTACACAAAATATTGACAACTTACATGAGCGCGCGGGCAGTGACCAGCTAATTCATATGCATGGAGAGCTACTAAAAGCACGATGCAGCCGGAGCGGGAAACTATATCCCCTCAATTCGGATCTTTCGATAGCTGATACCTGTAGTTGCTGTCAGCAGGCGGGAAACCTTCGCCCCCATGTGGTCTGGTTTGGAGAAATGCCTCTGGAAATGGAAACTATCTATCAGGCGTTGTCCGATTGCGACCTATTTATCAGCATTGGCACATCTGGAAACGTCTACCCAGCAGCGGGATTTGTCGAATGTGCCAATCAGGCTGGAGCTCACACCATAGAGTTGAACCTGGAGCGCAGTAGTGTCGGCGATGCCTTCAAGGAACACCGCCACCGACTGGCGTCACAGGTAGTCGATACTTTTATAAAAGAAATTATTAATTAAGATGACTCTGAAACTGCATTTTCTGTCTGCGAGGATTTCATCGGGCCATAGCGCTGTATCAAAGTGGTTACCCCCTCATTATCACGCACCAGGATATAGAGTCGGTCAAACTCACTGGCCTCTCGAATGGGTCGCCCTTTTTCACCGCCGAGCAATTCCGCCAGTTTTGGAGTGGTATTGCTGTGCCCAACCACTAAAATCCGATTTCCTGCCTGCTGCAAAGAGTTAGCAAATTCTTTTAAATCTCTGGGGTTATAAATTTCCACTTCAAGCCCCAGCTCTTTTGACAGAGGCTCAACCGTTTCCCGGGTGCGGTTGTAGTCAGTGCTATAGATAGCATCTATACCCACTCCCCCAAGAATATAGGCGAGTTGCCGAGCACGCTGCTGGCCCACCTCAGTCAAATGAGGGTCGCGACCCACCCCGGGCCCTTTCTCTTTTTCTGCATGGCGTATTAAGTAAATAACCTGAGACTCAGAAGAGTCGGCTAAAACCCAATTTGAAGCCCCAACCAGAACAAAAAGTGTACAGAAAATAAACGACTTAAGTCTTGAAAGCACAGTATAAACTCCCAGGTAAATAACGGGGCAGACATATGCTGAATATAATAAGGTAAGTAAAGAGAGGATGCGGCGAAAATGCCAAATAATGCGATGAATTAAAATCGAACGATTTTTGAAAAAATATTTGATGCCGGATATCCGGCATCAAATTAGTGGTCATCCAGAATTAGATTTTCCACTCTTTTACGGTATCCAGGCCGTACTCATCAATCCACTGGCTCAGGGCCTTAGGATTACGCTTTTTCTTTTCAACAGTAGCGCCGGTATACGGGTTGCGATAGTGACCAGTTTCCAGCTTGGGCTCTGCTGCCTTTGCTGCCGGTGCTGCACGACGGCCGCGACGGGGGCTGTCACCTTCCTTCTTGAGGTGACGGGCAACGCGAGCCTTCAGGGTTTGTACGTAGTCTGCAGGATCTTCATCACCCAGCTGTGCTACCAACCACTCAACGATTTGCTGGCCACGGGCAACGAAGAACTCCTCTTCATCCATGTGGTATTCAGCAGCAAGGTTTACCAGTGCTTTATCATAGGCAATTACGCCATCTTTCTTGCGTTCAGCCTGAGCCATTTGCTCTTGTAACTCTTCGATTCTTGCCTGATGTTCGGCGATTTGTTGTTCAAGTTGTTCGTATTCCTGAAACATTCAATAAACCTCAACGACGGTTATTAAAAAACACAGAGATATATCTGTGGCGCAGGGCGACACAGATTGTTATTTCGGATATACCGTGTAAAAAATCAACAAACACCATGGCTGGCCAATGGCAAGCAATTTAGTGATGTTTAGTCCGGCATATTATGAATTGCCCGATATACATGAGTAGATACCACTACACATCGTGTAGTTCTGGTGTTAGGTATATTCGGCAAATACATTATTAAAAACTAGCCGATTTCAGCTCGGTTCGGCAAACACTCCGAATCACTGATTATATTTTTCGACTGAGGTCGCGAATAATAATCTTTCACCGGCAAATATCAACCATTTGTGTCCCTACCTTTGAATATAATAGGAATAATTCAAAATAAGGGCTAAAAAGTGTAACAAAGGCGGCCATATCTGCAATCTTAAAAGGATATCCCTAGGGAGCGCAATTAGCTATATTGTAGCTGCAGTCGTCAATTGCAAATTAGTCGCTGTGTAACGGTAATCGAGCATATTGCCAAATACAATTGGATACCCAGATCATACTATGTCCACTCACAATAATATCCACCATATACCGACTTTGGCCGCTCTGATGACGCCATTTCCCTACCATATCGATATCAATGCCACGGTAGAGGATGCTCTGGCAATGATGGAGGAGCACAAAGTACGCCACCTGCCGGTAACACGTGCAGGCGACTTGGAGACGGTCATTTCCCGAGGGGATATCGAAAGAGCCAATGCACCGGGACACCGTTTAGAAGAGCAGCAACTTTATGTACATGACCTATGTGCCAGACGTCCCTTTATTGCAGATATCCACGACCCGTTAGATAAAATTCTCTTAGCTATGGCGGATACAGGCATTGGCTCGGTACTGGTTATGCGGGAAGGCGAGCTGGTTGGAATTGTAACTGTGACTGATATTTTGCGCTTTTGTAGCAGGTTTATGGCGGAGTTGGCCCAGCCGGTAGACGATTCTATTGCTTGAGCTCACTGCGATTACAGGGGCCAAACCCAAAGCAACATGGGGATACTCACAACCAGTACCAACAATTCTAGTGGCAGCCCCATTTTCCAGTAATCACCAAATTCAAACCCTCCCGGCCCCAAAATTAAGGTGTTATTTTGGTGCCCAACCGGTGTTAGAAATGCGCAAGAGGCTCCAATTGCGACAGCCATCAGGAAGCTATCTGGATTCACCGCCAGTTGTTCTGCAGTACTCATGGCAATTGAACACATCACTGCCGCAGTGGCGACATTATTCATAAAATCAGACAGCGTCATAGTAACCACCAGGATCAGCCCCAGGGCCAAAACAGCACTGCCCTGAGCCAGAACATCCAACAAAACCTGAGCGACCAAGTCTGCAGCTCCCGTTGACTCCATCACATCAGCAACAGCAATCAAAGTCCCCAATAGCACGACGACGGACCCGTCGATAGAGTCATAAACATTTCGCAACGGCACTATCTTCAACGCCATAAAAGCCAATACACAAGTGGCGAACGAGATTGCTGCCGGTAATAAGCCGAACGCTGCACCAGCGACACCAAGCACCATAGCCAATAGGGCAATGGCCGCCTTCTCCTTGTTGGGAATGCTAATATCCCTTGAGGCCAAAGGCACACAGCCCTTTTCCCTAGCAAAGCTGTTTAGGTTTTCATCGGCCCCCATCATTAACAGAGCATCACCGGCCAGTAATGGTGTCGAACGCAACCGGCGCACCGAGCGGCGCCCCTGGCGCGAGAGTGCTAGCAAGTGAATCTGGTATCTCGCTGCGAGGCGTGAAAACCTCATAGGGCGTCCCACTAAAGGGGAATCTGGCATGACAACCAACTCCCGCAGCTGCATTTCGGTACGATCCGCCAGTGCTTTTATTGGGGTCTTATTCTGAGAATCACTCTCGGTGTTATTGCTACCCGATTGTCGAGCCTTACCCGATGAATCTGCCCCAAGGGCTCCCACTGTTTTCAAACTGAGATTGGACAAGCAGGTGGCAAGGCTCTCCGGCTCCGCCTCAATGACCAAAATGTCACCGCTATTTACTTTATGCCAGGGAGTCGCGGGAGAGACCCTGGCATCATTGTGTACGACACCCACAACTTGGGCATCTTCTGTTCCCAGCATTTTGGAAATTTCACGTAGATTCTTACCGGCAGCTACACTTTTTTCCTCAACAAGTGCTTCTGTTAAATATGTGCCAGTTTCAAAGGAGGAGGCCCCCGTTCGATTGCGCGTAGGCACCAAGCGCCACCCAACAAATGCAATAAACAAAACTCCGGCTATCGCAACTGCCAGACCCACCGGGGTGAAATCAAACATACCGTAGCTACCGGCGCCAGAATCCGCCCGAAAACCGGAAACGACCAAGTTTGGCGGTGTACCTATCAGTGTGGTCATTCCCCCCAGAATCGTTGCAAAAGACAGGGGCATTAAAACCCTCCCCAGTGCCACTTTCTGTTTCTCGGCCATATCCACAGCCACGGGCATTAATAAAGCCAACGCGCCGACATTATTCATAAAGCTAGATAAAAACGCGCCGAGCCCAATGAGTAACAATATGGATACTGAGATACTCCCGCTTTTGCGGACAACTCGTTGTGCAAGTGCATCCATTGCGCCGGTATTTTGTAAGCCGCGACTCAGGATTAACACACAAGCTACAGTCACGACCGCTGGATGGCCAAAACCAATAAAAGCATTTTCCGGGGGAATCAGACCGGTAAAGACACAAGTCAATAAGGCTGCTATAGCAACCATATCGTGGCGCCACCGCCCCCATATAAACAGGGTTATAGTGACACTTAAAATAATCAGGATTAGTAACTGGTCAACAGTCATGGAGAAAGATATCCCTGAATATAAAAGCTGCTCAGATTTCTGTTCAGCTATCTATTCAGGGTATACCCGGGAAATTACATGGAGCGCACTTCTACGCCATAACCCCAGCTACATTAGGGGTACAAAATTCAGGAGAAAGTAACTGCCCGCTCTTCCAATGGATAAAACTGAGTACCTACTTTAATACAAACCCTGGCAGTACTGCAGGAGAACCAACCTCTATATCCAGTGACCTGAATATTTCTATAGGTGCCAACCATCGCCTGGCGCAAGCGTTGAGCCCAAGGTCTTAACTTTTCTCCATCGTAGCCGGAACCACAGGCACAAACATGTAAATTAACGAAATTAGCAGGAAGCCCCTCTTTAACCAAGGTATCTGCTAGCTGTCGAGGCGTGTAGGTTTTCCACTCTCCTCCTTGCCAGTTAGGCATGCCGTTTACATATACTTTTTTCTGCTTGTTGTTACTCGTGGAGCGCTCAGCACCAATAAATTGTCCATCCCCGGCACCCGTGCCATGGGTTACGATGTAAAGGGTATCGGCAGGGTTCAGCTTACTCAAACACTGGTTCACCCACCGATACATGGCTTTTCCAAAACCGGAGGTTACTTTATTGGCCAGGATTTGATTCACCGGTATGCCCCAGGCTTTCGCCAACCCCTCCGCATATTCCTGCATTTCATCACTATTTATCGGGATATAGATATATTTTTTAGCCACGTTTTTATCCTCTATACATGCAGGAGCAACCCGCCCCTAATGTAATCCAAATGCTTCCAGGATTTTTAAATCCGCTGCAATAATTCAGGGAAGCTAAGATTTACCTTCTGTGACCTGGAATCGCATTAGGTTCAAAAAGTAAATGTAAACACTGAGCTATCGAGCAATAAATTAAAAAAGTATTCTCTCATACTGAGCATTAATTTCCGGTGTAAATATCAAACTGTCATCTAACGCTAAGCACATCATATATTGCATATACAAGTAGCTTCTTCAGTTGCCATAGGCCTGGAAAGAAAATGGAGATACAATCAAATACCACCTATTTTCTAAATAAGCAGGAGTGCTACCTTGCGGACCGATACTGCGAATTACACGGACATCTTCCTGAATGATATTCCGCTGATGGACGTACGCGCCCCAGTTGAGTTTGTTCGCGGCGCTTTCCCTTCCGCAAGAAACCACCCCCTGCTTGACAATCACCAACGTGAACTGATCGGGACTGAGTACAAGAACAAAGGCCAGCAAGCAGCAATTGACCTTGGCTGGCGCTTAGCAACAGATGAAGTGCGAAGCTTATGTCTTTCACAATGGAGCGCATTTATACGTAAACAACCCCAAGGTTACCTCTATTGTTTCCGAGGCGGTTTACGCTCCCGAATGACACAAAAACTGCTACGCTCGAATAATATTGAATACCCGATAGTAGAGGGTGGCTATAAAGCCATGCGGCAGTTCCTGTTAAACAAGCTGGAAAAGCATTGTACCCAGCTGCCCTTTATCGTTGTTGCTGGTCACACCGGCAGTGGCAAAACAGAATTAATCCAGGCTGCGCGGCGGTATATCGACCTTGAGGGGATCGCAAAACATCGAGGTTCTAGCTTTGGACGCACCAGTAGTAGCCAACCTTCACAAATCGATTTTGAAAATCAGATCAGTATCGACCTGCTGAAGCTTTCCCTGCAGACAGGTGCTATTGCGATTGAAGATGAAAGCCGTCTAATTGGACGCTGCGCACTTCCTCCAGTATTGCAAACCGCCATGAAGGCCGCTCCCCGGGTTCTTGTCGAGGAGCCATTGGAAACACGGGCACAGCGCATTGTGCAAGATTATGTTCACGAGGGCTTAGAGCGCTTTAAAAGCAGTGAAAAATCAGCAGCTGAATCTTTGGGGGAAGAATTACATCTCAATCTCAATAAAATCAGTAAACGCCTGGGAGGGCTGCGCTACAAGCAGCTCAACGAAGCCTTAGCTTCAGCTAACCAAGAATTACTGAGAACGAATAATAGTGATGTGTACATCCCTATCGTGGTGTCACTGTTGCGGGAATACTATGACGGCAGCTACGACCATCTTATGAAGAAATCGGAACAGAAAATTCTGTATCGAGGCAACTACAACGAAGTACAACAGTGGTTGAAGGAGTCCAACCACTCACTGCAAAAACCAGAATAACAATCCTCAGCTTTTGTGAGCTAGGCGATTTAATTTAAATCTCCGCATTAAAAACCAGTCCCTAAAACTGCGCGGCAGCCAGCGGGCCATCCAGGGCAACAGGCTGCTGCGGTTGCCAATACGCACCAAAGGACGAGCGCGTTTTCGCAGCAGCTCACGCACCAATTTTTTAGCCAGTGTGCTTGCCAATGTAGCATTCTGTTGGGACTCCTGGGCTCGGGCCCTAACCGCCTCTTCCTGCCGTTTATACAGGGAGTCCGGCGGCAAAAGACCGCGCAGGGATGTCTCAGCGTGGCGACCAAATTCCGATGCGATCGCACCGGGTTGCACCGTCATTACCCGAATGCCAAAGGGTTTTAGTTCGAGTCGCAAAACATCAGAAATGGAGTGTAGGGCCGCTTTAGAAGCACAATAGGCACCGGAGAAAGGTGTAGGCATTACACCGGAAACCGAACCGATATTACACACAATTCCGCCCTGCTCCGAACGCATTAAAGGTACACAGGCCCTAATCAAAGCGAGAGGGGCAAATACATTGGTGCGGAACTGCTTTTCCAGTGCTCGCGTGTCCAGTTCCAGCAACGGCCCCATCTGACCGTAACCAGCGTTATTGATCAAAATATCGAGCCGCCCGTATGCCGCTTTTACTGCGTGAACCACTCGATTGATATCCGCCTGGGAATTCACATCCAAGGCCTCTGTAGCAATTCCCAGGTCCGCCAGCTCTTGTAAACTTTCCGGGCGGCGCGCCGTGGCAATCACTATGGTTCCCCGGCGATGTAGCGCCAAAGCCAGTTCCCGCCCAATACCGCTTGAGCAGCCGGTAATTAAAGCCACTCGATCCGGAACCACATAACCCCGCCCAATTTGCGCAAGGCTTTCCGCAGCAAAACTTCGATTGGGGGAACGAAATCTGGAAATGGGCGGCTTATCCACAGGAACTGCTCCGTTTAATGGTCCTATCTCTCAATGGGCGTTTGCAGGTACTCAATCAATCCGAAAACATTGCCATAGGGGTCGAGAAAGCTCGCCATCAGCACACGTCCAGAAACTTCCTCTACATCCGTGTGCTGCCGCACCCCCATAGTACCGAGTCGCTCAATCTGCGCGGCCAAATCCAAAACCTGCCAGTAAGCAACTACACCATCGGCCCGACTGATCGCGCTGCGCGCATCGGCATTTAATCCGAGCTCGCAATCACCAATACTAAATGCCGCATAGCTATCGCTTTCATAGCTGGGTTTCTGTTCGAGTACCTGCGTATACCAGGCCACAGCCTCGGTAATGTTGGCAACTCCGTAGACTGTTTTGCGCAAGCCAAGAATCTGCCCCATTTGAGACACCCCGTTGAGTAATTTTTATCCACTGGGTGGGGCACTCTGGCGCAGTTTATTGCAGCTCTTGCTCCAATTGCTCCAGTAGGTCCAGGGGCTCCACCTCAACCCCTTCCAGTTCGGCGTTCCAGTTTATCCCCACCAATAAGACATCTTCATGCATGCCGGTGAGCCAGTCATCCATAAATTCTTCCAGGTCAATTGCCACTGCCTCATAGTCAGCCCAGTCTCCTTCGCAGTGGTCTTGTGCAAATTCTCTTTGCGACCAAAAGGGCATAACCTCGGTATCGGCCCGCTTTTCAGACTCACAAAGTGCAAAGCCCTCCTCCCCCTGCAGGGCCCAGACGCAGCCCTGGCCTACAGCTTCAGGCAAAAAGCGCGCGCAATTATCTTCAAAATTATCGGTTAGGGTTTCGCTTTGCATAACAACTTCGCTTAAACGGTTTTACCGCAGTTTACGTTAGTTTTCCCGGCCTCAATAGGCCCTAAATTCTGTCGAATACTGCCATCGACTCAACATGATCGGTATGGGGAAACATATCCATGACACCCGCCTTACTCAACCGGTACCCCAACTTCACCAATTCACCGGCATCCCGAGCCAGGGTGGCCGGGTTACAGGAGACGTAGACGATCCTACTGGCAGAAAATCGCGCCAACCCGCGCACAGCCTCCAGAGCGCCGTCTCTCGGAGGGTCCAACAAGATTTTATCGAAACCTGCTTCTGCCCAAGGCGCACCTGCCATTTTTTCGTTTAGGTCGGCAGAATAAAATTGCACATTTTGTAATTGGTTCAAAGCGGCATTGTCCACACCCCGTTGAGTTAAAGCGCCGACACCTTCGACCCCGATCACTTCCGCTGCACGACGCGCCAATGGCAGGGTAAAATTCCCTAACCCGCAAAATAAATCCAATACGCGCTCGGAGGGTTGCGGATCGAGTAACTCAACGGCTCGACTCACCATCTGCCGATTTATCGCAAAATTTACCTGCACAAAATCCTGCGGTTTAAATCTCAGCGTCAGGTCAAATTCCGGCAACTGATAACTTAGATAAGCAGCTCCTTCTGTCGGCCAGATTCTCTCCAGTGAAGCATCACTTCCACCTTGTATATACAGGTGTATACCAGTGCTTTTAGCAAATGCTAACCAGAGCGCCAAGTCCTTATCTGACAGGGGCTTTAAATGGCGGAGCACCAGAGCTGTCACATCATCTCCAACCGCCACTTCCAGATGAGAAAAGTTTGCCCGGCCTTCACTTTCGCCAACAAGTTTTTTTAGCGACCCTAAATGTTCGGCAATTTTTGTATGTAGTACCGGGCACTCATCAATATCTACCAAATCATTGCTGTGCTTTTTTCGAAAGCCAAAAAGCAGCTCGCCACCCTGGGACTTTTTTAATTTGCGAATGCCGATACGGGCCTTGCGCCGATAACCATAGGGATCAGCAGTTAACGGCGGCAGTATTTCTTCGGGTTCAATTCCACCGAAGCGCGACAACTGATCCAAAAGAATTTTTTGCTTTTCAATAATTTGTGCCGATGGCTCCAGGTGCTGAACCGAACAGCCTCCACATGAATCCACATAGGCGCACTGCGGCGCGCACCGATCCGCTGAAGCCGATAGGATTCCCTCAACAATTCCCTCATCAAAACGGCCGCGCCGTGCGGTATAGCGGAATTTAACCTGCTCTCCCGGTAAGGCACTATCAATAAACACCGTTTTGCCACCCACCCGGGCAATACCGCGCATATCGTGACTAAATTTTTCTATTGTCGCTTCAGCGCGGCTCGGCAAGTTTTTTTAACCGGCTTGCGGCCAGTAATAAAACGGGGCTTCTTACTCATAATTAATTGGGAGAATTCAGTACAACTAAAGAATAGAAAAAAGTTACAGGGTCAAACGGTGACCGTTATCGCGCAACCAGCGGCGCAACTCTTTAAACCTGGGGCACACACTTTGGACTAAATCCCAGAAAGCGCGGCTGTGGTTATGGTGTTGCAAATGGCAGACTTCGTGAGCCACCAGGTAATCCACCACCGGCTCAGGAGCGAGACAAACAAGCCAGTTAAACTGCAGCTCACCGCGGATACTACAGTGACCCCACTTGCTTTTGGTGCGACGAACTTTTACTGATGAAATACTTAACCCCAGCTGCTCGGCCAACACATGGGATTTTTGCGTTAACAATGCCAATGCTTCCCGCTGGTAAAGGCGTTGTAAAGCGGTTTGCAGCTGTGTGTTATCGGGCTGGCGATAGCGGGTATAAAGCCTGATAGCACCATCGCCAATACCGGCACTTTTACTGCTCATTGCACGCTGTAAGGGAAGCTGCTGTCCCAGCCAGGGAAAACTCTCACCAAAAGCGTACTGATATTGCGGCACCTGCGCGGCGCGCCGGTCGGCTGCGAGTAACTGCGCTCTCACCCACTGGATATTTTCCTGCAGGAATTCATGCCCATAACGGGCTGCACAGCGCTGTGGAATTCGCACTTCCACACCACCGGAAGACAGTACCAGTCCCAGTCGCTTGCGCCGGCTCGAGCGCACCAAGCGATAGGGAATATCTTCAAAAATAAAATCCTGGGCCTGTTTCAAGCGGGATCTCCACTCGCAACCCAGGAGCTAATACTAGGCACCATGAGCTACAACAGCCATGGTAATGCGAGAAATACAACTGAGTTTACCATTGGGCGCATAGATCAGAATTTCCCACACCTGGCTGCTGCGCCCAATATGCACGGGTTTTGCACGACCTCGAACCTCTCCCTCGGGGACAGGGCGCAGATGATTGGCGTTAACTTCCTGACCGACACAATAAAATTTATCGGTATCCACTAATAAGTTGGCACCTATGGAACCCAGTGTCTCCGACAATACGACATTGGCACCACCATGCAAAATACCGAAGGGCTGGCGAGTGCGATGGTCTACGGGCAAGGTCCCTTCCAGGTAATCATCGCCAATTTCCGTAATTTCCATTCCCAGGTAGCCGGGCATGCATTGGGATATTCCCTGGTTCAGTTCTTCCAGTGAAGGATCTAAATGCCAAATTGCCATTACAATAAATCTCTTGTGCGTGTGATACCGGGGCATTAACCCGGACTTCTTTACTTCAATTTAGGACCAATAAATTTTTTACTTACCAATAAAATAATCTGGCAGAAAAAAATCCAGGGGGATAATAGCCGGGCGTTAAATGAGTGGGGCCAAACAAGCCATAACGAAACAACTCCATATCCAACATCCGCAGCTCCCAGCGAAGGCGGCTGCGCTGCAAGTACAATGCCTGGGCCTGGGCTTCACTATCGGTGTTCCGATAGGCGTAATGCAGGGAGAGCAACTCGCGCTCTAAATTATCCCGACGCCACAAAAGGCGCTGGTAATGCTGCTCTATACGGTATTCGGCGAGACCGCGCTCGTAATTCTGTAAAAACAAATCAGCAGTAGGGCCAGTGCAAACCCCTTGGTAATTCCGTCCCCTACGCCCCTGGTGATAGCCATTTTCTGCAGTGCAGTAAGTCTCTACACCCTCTTCATGGCCCTGCAGCCATGCATCGCTATCCACATGCATATCGTAGCTGTCACACTCTTGGGCAATATCGTACACCAGCGACTGTGAGCGACCGCGAGCGCCGTCTTGCAGGCCCCGCTCATACCAGAGCCCCGCGCGGCACTCCTCTTCGGAAATTACTGCGCAGCCGCTTAACCCCAGCACCAGCAAGGCGAGAAAAAGACGTATTTTTCCTGCAAACATAAAATGGGACTCCCGGCGCTGTACTTCCCGCCTGTTATTGGAATCCAGGTATCACTTAACCAAAGCGCTTGTCGGCGACAAAAGGATTGGTTTGGCGCTCCTGGCCAAAAGTGGACATGGGGCCATGCCCCGGTACAAATTGAACCTCATCACCCAGCGGCCATAGGCGCTCTTTGATAGAGCGAACCAGGGTATCGTGGTCTCCCTGGGGAAAATCTGTGCGCCCGATCGAACCGGCAAACAAAACATCTCCCACCAGAGCCAACTGGCTCGGGCGGTGGAAGAAAATCACATGGCCGGGGGTATGGCCCGGGCAGTGGTGCACCTCCAGTTCCTGATCCCCTACAGTAACCGTATCTCCCTGCTCCAACCAGCGGTCTGGAGTAAATACTTCGACAGCGGGGAAACCAAACATCTGCGCCTGCATGGGCAACTGCTGAATCCAGAAATCATCGCCTTTATGCGGCCCTTCTATCGGCAGCAGGAGCTGCTTGGACAACGCCGCAGTGCCGCCTACATGGTCCAGGTGGCCGTGGGTCAGCAAGATTTTCTCCAGCTTGAGACCGCGCTCCTCCACCGCCGCCAGAATCTTATCGAGATCGCCACCGGGGTCGACAACAGCCGCGCGCTTACTGTCTTCACACCACAGCAGCGAGCAGTTTTGCTGGAAAGGAGTAACCGGAACCAGGTGATATTGCAGCGACATAAGAAAGCGGCCCTTCATCTTTTACAGGAGACTGTTGAGGTAATTGGGGATTATACCGCGAGAGCCTGCTGAGAGGGTTGTGGATGCCGATGAGCGGGCTTATTCACCGTCTTGAGCAGGGAGCGCACATCCTCTATCAGCTGCTCAACAACTATCGGGTTCCGCCAGTAATCCTCAGGGGGCGAGGGAAAAGCCACTGAACCCAAAGCGCCGTGATCGCTCAGCGAACAAGTCTCATAGTCACGGCACACCGCCTGGTTATAGGAGGGGCTCAGGGGTTTAAGGGGCCAGCCAAACAGGTCATTGGGGTGATAAAAATTCTTCCAGCGAAAATTGTATCCTCGGGTATTGGAGGTGACCGCCTGAATTTGCTCCCTGGGTCGATCGGAACACCACAGGGGCATGGTCGACCCCAGGGTGTACCAATGGCTCAGGGTCTTGAGGCGCAAAAACCTCTCACGCGCCGACCCTTTGTGTACTCCTGCGGGACCGCCATCACGCCAAACACCGCAACTGACATTGGGGCGCTGGGCATCCCAGAGGTAATTAGATAGGTTGATACAACCCACCGAATGGCTGATCAATATCACTGGGGCCCGCTCATCAACCTGATCAGCGGCCTTGGCCAGCGCCGTATAAATCTCGCGCTGGGTCTTTTCGTAGTTGCTATCCCGGCGATCCACATTGCCGGACTGCGCCGCTGTCTGCGACATCCCCAAGAGTAAATATTTTCGTGCACGCAGGAAGTCCAGTTCGCGTTTCTGCATACTCTCAAAGGTGCGTTCGATATTGCTCTGGAAGTGCTCCAGACCGGGTAATTCAGCGCAGTAGAGACGCGACCACTCCTCCCCAAGCTCGGTTTCCAATGCCGAGAACAGTGGCTTTGCAAACGTGTTATCCACAGCCCCCATACCCGCAGCAGCAAGGATTACGATATCCGCCATGGCTTCCTCTTCTTATTATTCTATCGGCGCCTTCGCAGCGCTCGGCTTTTTTAATTGAATGAACATTGATGAAAACCCTCACAAGGGGCATTCTCACTGCCAAAGAAAAATCGAAAAAATACTGAAAATGGCGCGAGGGGAAGCTGCACAGTAATGCATCCCTTTACGAGCCAGTGTGGATACATCACAGTAAATATGAACTAACGTACCCACTAGTGAGCCGCAGAAACTGCATTGCGACGGGTTGAGATGACCGATTTAACCCGAATAGTAATATACTGCCCAAAGCTAAACCGGCGCCACTCCAATTTGCCACCCAGTAGGCGGAATCACCAGAAAGCTGGCCTATTACAGTGCTGTAACAATACCCGGGTCCTGGTGCATAATAGTGGCTGTACAAAAATCAAACATTTATAACAATCCCTCCCGCAGCGATGCTTTTAACTTCCAAATACAGCCTGCCGGATTGCCCCGAGCACGCCCTATCGCGCCCGCGCCTGCTGTCGGTTTTGAACCAATGCCACAGCGATCAACTACTGTTGGTGACGGCTCCTGCGGGATACGGCAAGACCACGCTGGTTACCTCCTGGGCCTCACAGCAGGACAACCCGGTCGCCTGGTATACGCTGGATGCCAGCGATAATGAACCGAGCCAATTCTGCCGCTACCTAGTGGAAAGTGTGCACAGGGCGACCGGCAATGGTGTCCCCCAGACTCACCAGTTGTTGTCCGCGCCCCAGCGCCCGGACCCCTCAACCCTGGTGAGCCACCTTCTGTCGGAACTGCGGGGCCTACCCAGCGAACTGCGCATCGTGCTGGATGACTACCACCAGATCGACAACCAGCAGGTGCACGACACTACCCGCTTTTTGTTACGCCACGCCCCCGCCGGTGTCGGTATTGTTCTCACCAGTCGCAGCCAACCGCCCCTGGGCCTAGCCACCTTGCGAGTTCAAGGGCGATTACTGGAATTGGGCAGTAATGAGCTGGCCCTCAACATTGAAGAAATTGCCACCCTGCTCAAGCAGCGCCTGCCGTTTAATCTCGACGGCGACCGCGCAGCCCAGCTGCATCATCTCAGTGAGGGCTGGCCCCCGCTGTACAGCTATTCACTTTATCGGTGCGCGACAGCAACGAAGTGGATCGCTATCTGGCAGAGCTGGAGCAGGGCCACAGCCATATTCTCGATTACCTGGCTGAGGAAGTGCTGGAGCGGCTGGAACCCCAACTGCGCCAGCTCCTCTCCTGCACATCTATCCTCACCCGGGTGAATGCCCAACTGGCGGAGCGCCTTACCGGTCGGCAAGATGGTCAGCAGTTGCTGGAAGAAGCCGCGCGCCGCGGGTTATTCCTGCAGGCGCAGGATTCAAGTCGCCAGTGGTTCCGCTTTCACCCGGTCTTCGCCCGCTTCCTGCAGCGGCAAATTAATGACCGCGAACACTTGCTGCAATTGCACAGCACTGCCTGTGATACCTGGCAAGAATTAGACCAGCCAGTGGAGGCCCTGCGCCACGCCCTGGCCGGCGGCGATCGCGAGCGGTTAAAACAACTGCTCAACGATCGAGGGGAGCAACTTCTGCGCGCGGGGCAGTCGCGCCTGCTGCGGGACTGCCTCGACTGGCTCGGTGACGAAGCCCTGCAACACAGCGCCCGCTTTACCCTCCTGTCCGCAAAAATGGCGCGGGAGAATTTTGAATACGACCTGTGCGAGAAAAACCTGGCGGCCTCGGAAAGCTGGCTGCAGCGGGAAGACCCGGCACAGTGGCGCGACTTTGAAGGCGCCTTTGCCACCATGCGCGCCCAGGTGGCCATTGCCCGAGGGCAGACACTGCAAGCCAAGGAGTATGCCGAAGAAGCTTTGGCCCTACTCCGCGCAGACCAGCTGGGCGAGAGAATCTCTGCTCTGCTGGTCACCGGTGAGACCAGCTTCTGCCTGGGTGCCCTGCAAGAGGCCAACCGCTATATGCAGGAAGTTGAAGCCCTGGCGATCGCCGAGCGGGATATTCCCAGTGCCGCCTGGGCCATTTGCCAACAGACAGAGATCGCCTTTGCTCAGGGCCTGCTGAAGAAAGCGTCCACGCTGCAGGAAAAGGTGCAGACCCTGGTGCAGAAAAATCACCTGTCCACACTGCCCATCTCGGAATTTGTGTGCCGGCTGCGCGGCCAGCTTCAATGGGAGTCCGGCGATCTGGAAGGTGCCGAGCAATCCGCTCGCCGAGGTATGCAAATCAACCGCCGGGTCGGCGAGCACTGGCTGCTACCTGAGTACACCCTGCTGTTAAAAATCGCCCAGGCCCGGGGGGAGAAAGAGGATGCCCTGGAGTGGTTGGAGCGTATCGAGCGGCTGCTCACTGACGGGCGCTACCACCGGGACTGGATCGCCAACGCCGATGCCACCCGCATCCGCACTTGGCGCGCCCTGGGCAATCAGCAGGCCATCGCAAGCTGGTTGGAACAAGCAACGCCTGTCGCCGACAGGCCCAGCAATCACTTTGAGCAGTGCCACGGGCGCAACCATGTGCGTGCGATGATTGAGCTGCACCACTGGTCCGATGCCAACCGCCTATTGAGCCGCCTAAAACAAGTCGCCAACGAGTGCGGCCTGGAAACAGATCGCCTGCGTAACCGGGTGCTGGAATCTCACCTGTTGTGGCTGCGCGAGCAATACCCCCAATCTGTGGAGGCTATTAGTGAAGCCCTGCTTCTCTCCCACGAACGGGATTTTCGCGCCAGCTTCCTGCAGATCGGCAAACCTTTAATCGTTATCCTGAAAGCCGCCCTGGAAAATGGCCTGGGAGAGGCGGAGTCCAGCAAAGCCCAACAACTGATCAAAGCGGCACAACAGCAGCCAGAGCTGGACGGTGGTATTCGCATCGAGCTGGATGACACCATTATCCGCGAGATACTGGCCAGCGATGCCGTGCCAGACTTCCTGCGCCACTCCCCACTCACCCCAAGGGAATGGCAGGTACTGAATGCGATTCACTCGGGGCTGTCGAACGAGAAAATCGCCCGTCACTTTAAGGTGGCACCGAGCACCATCAAGACCCATATTCGCAGCCTCTACCAAAAGCTGGACGTCAAGGATCGCCAGGAGGCCATCGCCCTGGCCGAGCAAATGCTTCGCTCGGTCCAGGACAAGCCCTAAACCGTCCTGCTCCAGCGGCACAGGGACGTGCCCACTATGCTCCTCATCCCCCGCCCGCCGATACCAAGCCACCCCAGGCCGGTCACCCTTTACCCCGCTCTCCCCCTCGCCGGGGAGGAGGAAGCCCGCCAATGACTACTCCATACTCACCCTATCCTTTAAAGGTGGACTATCTCCACATTTCAAATAATGAAACAAGGCAGTAATCCATGAGCGGCAACAGCTATGAGTGGTGGCGCAATAGCGTTATTTATCAGATTTACCCACGCAGCTTCTGCGACGCCAACGGAGATGGCATCGGTGATATTCCCGGAATTACGCAAAAACTGGATTATGTAAAATCCCTCGGCGTAGACGCCATCTGGATCTCACCCTTTTTTAAATCGCCGATGGTGGATTTTGGCTATGACGTTGCCGACTACCGCGATGTAGACCCTATTTTTGGCAACCTGGAAGATTTCGACCGGATGATCGAAGCGTCCCACGAGCGCGGCCTGAAAGTGATTATCGACCAAATCCTCAGCCACACTTCAGACCAGCACCCCTGGTTCCAGGAGAGCCGCGCCAACCGCGAGAACCCCAAAGCGGACTGGTATGTCTGGGTTGACCCCCAAGAAGATGGCACCCCTCCCAACAACTGGGTCTCCGTATTCGGAGGAGGCTCCTGGCGCTGGTGTACCCGCCGCCGCCAGTACTATTTGGCCAACTTCCTCAAAGAGCAGCCGGACCTGAATGTGCACAACCCGGAAGTCCAGGAGCAGCTGCTCGCCGATATGAAGTTCTGGCTCGATCGGGGTGTAGATGGTTTCCGACTGGATGCGGTCAACTTTATTTTCCATCAGCAGGCCCTGGGCAATAACCCGGCGCGCCCGCTCAAGCTCGATGAGAAAGGCCTGCCACCGGTCAATCACTACGATTACCAGTGGCACCAGAATGATAAATCCCAGCCAGAAAACCTGGTGTTTCTCCAGCGGGTACGACAGTTAATGGATCAATATCCCGGCACTGTGACCGTGGGCGAAGTTGGCGACGACAACACCCACAAGATCATGGCTGAGTACACCACGGAAAAACGCCTGCACATGGCTTATTCCTTCGATCTATTGACCGAGGATTGCAGTGCGGGCTTCCTGCGCGAAACCCTGGAAAAAAACCGCGACGTAATCGAGAAGGGCTGGCCCTGCTGGTCGATCAGCAATCACGATGTACCCCGCTCAATAACCCGCTGGAACAAAGGCTTTAGCGATGACCAAGCCGATGCCAGGGCCCCATTATTCCTGTTAATGCAATTGGCACTACGCGGCAGTGTCTGCCTCTACCAAGGGGAAGAACTGGGCCTGCCGGAAGCGGAAATTGCCTATGAAGACCTGGTAGACCCCTACGGCATTAATCTGTGGCCGGAATTCAAAGGCCGCGACGGCTGCCGCACACCGATGCCCTGGACCAATACCAGCGACGACAACGCGGGCTTTTCCACAGCAAAACCCTGGCTACCTGTCTCTGGGGAGCACCAGCAACGGGCGGTAGAGCTTCAGCAGGACGCCCAGCGCTCCATGCTCAACCGCTTCCGCGCACTGATCGAATGGCACCGGGAGCTACCCCAATCGTTGGCAACAGCAGAGCAGGAAGTGATCGACACCGGCAGTGATTTGTTTGCTTTTGTAAGGCGCAGCGACAGCGAAGAAATGCTGGTTGTTCTCAACCTTGGGCAAACCAGTAGCACCTTGGAATTACCTGCAGCATTCTCCGGTGCGCACAATATTACCCCGGCACTGTTTGCTGGCAATGCGGAAGGAAATAGCTTAGAGCTAGCTGCCACAGATGCCTGTGTGCTACTGCGTAAAAAAGCCTGATTGATTAGCAAGATTTAAAAGATGCCCAGCTCATATTCGAGCCTGGGCATCGAGTAAGAATTACAGTCTCTCTGCAACGTCTCTTCCTTTCGACGTCTGCTTTCCCGCCGGCACAATGCCGGCTTTTTTCTGTTTAACTCCAGCACTTCATCATCTATAGCCTGCAATATAAAAAAACCAGATAAAGATATCCGGTGTGGCTCCCCTCTCAAGGTCAGTCTTCGCTATTGGAAATAACCAAATGCAAGGCCAAAATCATCAACTAGTGAAAAATACCAGCCCATTGAGTTAAGAATCCTTCAATCTCAATTTTAAGCACTACCACTGGAGAGTCACGTCATATGATTTTTCAAATTAAAAATTGAAAAATTCAAGACGTTTATATAAAACCGATAATAGGACTTATGTTTTAGCTACTTCGAAATGGGACAGTCCTTCCTTGAAGTACAAGGTGAGAGAGGTTTCTCGCAACCTTCCCACCCTATCAGTGAGACTAGTTTCCTTAACAAAATATATGAATTCTTTCTCCCAGTGAGTATAAGTTTACCTCTTCTTTCTAAAACAACCGTACTTAATTTCAAATATGCTACCAGGAGACTCCCGTGAAGCATTCAGTCTTACTTGGTACTTTACCGCGAATATCTTCCATAACATTGCTATTCAAACTGTCTTATATACAGCATTTCATATCTTGTTCTACTTTCAATATAAGAATTCAAGAGAAGCTTCTCCTATTTCTGGAGAGAGCGGGCTAAGTCATTGACTTTAAAGGGGGTGGCACTATTGTCACGAGCAAGAAAAGCAGGTAGATATATATCCGCTGTTATATATCTACCTGTTGAGAATTGCGCCAAAGCCTCTAACCTACTGATATTGCTGTGTTTTTTGGGTAATCTTGGATGACTGCAGCAGAATTATATAGAAGGGTGATATAAAGACGCTTCTTTTGAATTAACTGTTAGAGCTACCAATAAAACCGAGTGTAATTAATGTTCACACAAATATGGAAAGGTTGGACTACGGGTGTTTCCGTTATCTTTACGCCGCTGTTCTTAATTGCTGCTTTGGTACAACCTGACGCCCCTGGTAATATGCTTTTAGCCGTACCATTAGTTCCGATCATAGCTGCTGGGCAAGGCGTGTTAATTGGAGCGCTGGTTTGTCTTGGTCTCAAAATATTGTCATTTAAAAATTAACATGAGTGCCACAAACTCTAACAAGCAGCAGCACGAACGCCCGGCAAAAAGCGCCAGGCTGGACGGCCTACACGCCGCTTCGCTCTGTTTCGGCCGCCCGTGTGCTGGGCGTTATGGGTCATAAAGTATGAGCAAAGTATGGAGAGAGATCGCAGACCCCAAAAAGCACATTGACTACATGAGCACTCGAAACGAAGGTGGTGTACCAGTTGAAGCTTCAAGAGATAATCTAATTGAAAAATGGGTTTACTTTGCAGACGTATGCAATTTCATTTTCCAGTTTGCGAGCATTGACCAAGTACTAGAGTGTAAGGATTACTTTTCAAAGTCTGTACACCCTTCTACTCGGGAAAAGGGTCACGAGTTAGAACATTATTGGCATCCCTGGTATTCAAAACTGCCTAAGAGTATAAATAAAGGCGCCAAGCGTGAGGAAGTTATCAAAGCGCTAGACAGTATTTTAAATATATGGGCCAACCCATAACAAGCCAAGGCTGTCGGACGCTTCGCGCCGCAGCTTGGGGCGTTATGCGTCATCCGGTTGGGACAGCTATGAGAAAAATTAGAATTTTATTCCTATTGCTTTTACTTCTATCATCTATTTCTGTGCAAGCTCTAGACGGGCAGGAGTGTAAGTCGAGCGTAGAAGCGTTCAGAGGTTTTAATGTAGCAGTTTCAAATGATGAGAATTGTACATCTATAAACTGCTCTGGGGTCAAAGCCCGAAACATAGAGTCCGCACTTGCTCTGTGTCATCAAACAGAAAAGGACCACAAGTTTTGCGGTTGGCATGGCAGTCAAATCGTAAATCATGCAAATATCCTGTTGGTTAATCCAGGTAATTACAATGTATCTATCAGCAAGTGCAGCACATAACAAGGCGCTGTTGTCGCAGCCTGTGGCTGCTGGGACGTCCCACTGCGTGGTCCGCCCCAAAGCTTGGCGTTAGGTGCCCAATTAAATGAATAGAGTGCTAACCGGCATAACATCACTTTTACTGGTTTTTAGTGGCTTAGTGCACCAGTATTTAGGCGGTCTTCGGATAATACTCAATGGGAAGCCTGGGTTTAGTAGTTCGCTAGTAAGCTCGGGAAGTGGAGACAGTTTCCTGGTTCAGCTCAGTATGTATGCCTTTGCGGTAAGTCTTTTGGCCGCAATGGTAAATAAAGCCATCAACAAATGTTTCATTATTAATGTATTCATTTTTTATGGTGTATTGATTCTCGTAAACCTTGATGTACCAATTACAGAATCTATAAAACTAGGTGACTACACGTTGGCTGCGGCAATGCTAATAGCTTCAGTTCCAGTGGTTTTTCACCTAACAATGCGGTCAACCTGATGCAGCATACTCCGCTTCTTTTTTGGGTGGCTACGCCACTTTACCCCAAAAAACAGCTCCATATGCTGCACAGGTTACCTTGGCGTTATGCGTAAAAATGAATCATAAACTTCGATATATTCTAGCATTCACTTTGGGCTCAGCTTTAGCTGTAATCCTTTGGTTTTCTATTGCTACTTCACATCCAATATTTATGCAGCTAAAAGTTTCTGGGTTAATTCCTCCGGTAATCGCTAGCCTGGTTGCTGGTGCTGTAACATCTGCAATACTTCCTAGCAAAAAAGTATCATTAACTTTCTTATTAGGTTGTTTGGTGGCTCTTCCAATGCTTCTATTTCTCTTATGGCATGGGTTTAGTCATCTTGGGCGCAACCCTCTGTTGTGGTATTGGCCAATTTATGTTCCTCCCGCGTTTCTTCTTGGGGGCCTTTTAACTAGAGGGGTATGGCGTGCCGCATAACCAAGCAATCTTGCGGAACTCCGTGAGCTGTCACCTTGTTTGCAAAAACACGCAAACAAGTCGCCATCCCACTCCGTCGCGCAAATTGCGGCGTTATTGTGGCGGTCAATTTTTAGATGGTTTGTAGTTGCTGCAAGTAACAATCTCTACCTGAACACGCTTCGCCAGAGAGTTTTCCTGCAAACTGGCACCGTAGTTTCGTTCAAATGCCTTCGTTTTAAGCCAACAAGTTCTGCAAGTTAGCTGCCGCATTGTGGAGTGCCAGGCGGATAGTTAATTGGTGGGGAAAGTATGGTACTTTTCCCTGTAAATTTATCGGGCAGTGGCCAGCCAAAGTTGGCTGGCAGAGAGCAAGTAGGTCGTTCAGTGTGCGCCAGCTATAACCAGGCCAGGCAAGATCGCCCAGCCGGAGGCTGGGCTGGACAGCCTACGCTCCGCTTCGGCTGCCCTTGCTGGCAACGTTATAACCAAATCAGACATAAGAGATAAATTTGAGAGCAGTCCATCTATTTTTTATCATTGCCTTTCCAGCTAATTCCTATGCGTGTTTTATTCAACCTGAAGGATTGGCCGAACAGCACGTGTCAGAATTTTTCCTTCTCTTAGGGATTTCTGCAACGATTCTAGTTCTTGCGCTTTTCATACGCTACTTAACAAGCAAGAAGCGTCTATGGGCACCAATAATTAGCGCGCTAGTTGTAGGCTACATTCCTGCGTGTATGTACTTTCTTTTTATGGAAGGTATCGCAGGTCCTGGAGGTGCTTGCGGTAGACCTGAACTCTTACAGGCAGGGCAAACCCTCTTAGTAGGTTTCGTAGCTATCCTAGTGTATGAAATTTTTAAGTATTGGAGAGCTAAGCGAACCAATGGGCTATAACAAGTTGCTGAAATACGTTTCGGTCGCAAAAATTGCGCCCTTCACCGGACAGCCTACACTCCGTTTCGGCTTCCGTTTAGCAAAGCGTTATTGTGGCGGTTAGTTTTTAGGTAGTTTGAAGTTGCTGCAAGCACCAATCTCTTCCTGAGCACATTTCTCCAGAGAGTTTTCCTGCAAGTTGGCACTGCAGTTTCGTTCAAGTGCCTTCGTTCTAAGCCAACAAGTTCTGCAAGCTAGCAGCAGCATTGTGGAGTGCCAGTCAGTTAGTTAACAGGTGGGGAAAGTATGGTATTTTTCCCAGTAAATTTATCGGGCAGTGGCCAGCCAAAGGTGGCTGGCAAAGAGCAAGTAGGTTGTTCAGAGCGCGCCAGCTATAACCAGGCAAGGCAAGCTCGCCCAGCCGGTGGCTGGGCTGGACAGCCAGCGCTTCGCTTCGGCTGCCCTTGCTGGCAACGTTATACGTAGGCAATGAACGAAGAAACACTAAAATTTATTGAAGAGCGGCGCCTTGTTTCGTATATGAACAAAACAAAGTGGCGAGAACTCGCTAATGCCATTACAAGTAACAGTGATTTCGAGCCTCAAGTAAGGCTTAAATATCTACGAGACTTAGAGGCAATGCCTGGGTTTTCGCTGCTTGATTGGGAATGGGTTCGCTATGGTCAATCTAACTGTATCGAGTGGATGGATATTGACCCATTCAAAAGAGAGCGAAGGGGCAATCTTTTGAGTGATAGAATTACTGACTTCAGTGGCTTTATAGCAACTGTTCTGAAAAATTACAATATCCCATACTCCGTAGAAAATGGGTGTTACAGGGTATGGGGATATGCAAACCAGCAACCAGTTTTCGTATAACAAACGCAAGCACGCGGTCCCGTTTTCCGCTGCGCTCCAAACGGCCCGGTGTTGCGGGCGTTATGCAATTGAGGCCTTATGAAAGACGAATACATATTTTTGGCCCTCGCTATAGGGGTTACAGCACCTTGGCTGCTGAGGCTTTTTCTTAAGCATTGGGCTTTCAACGCGGTGTTGTTCTTAAGCGCCTTTGTTTTGGCTATGAACTACGGGCTATGGGGTTACAGAGAATCGATGTTTAGAGAAATGGTTTCATCGGGCATGCTCACTGAAGATGATATCTGGCGGGTTTATCTATCGTGGTTTTTAAAAGGTTTTCTTACTGCTTCGGGCATTATCTTTGGTATGTCCATATTTGGTAATTATCGAAAAGAGAAAGATGAAAATTCAAATGCATAACAAAGCTAGGCAAGTTCGCGCTTCGCGCTGGACCTCGTCGCTTAGGCTCCTCGGCCCTTGCTAGCGACGTTAAGTGAAAAATGAATATCTGGGAACTATACAAAGAAGACCAAAAGTTGGCCGACTTAACACAAATAGACCTTGATCAGCCTTGGTTCATAGGTGTGTTGGTTCCAACTCCGCCTTTTGATGAATACCGTAATCTCTTTGAAAAAGCTCAGAAATTTATAGAAACCGAAGAATTCGATTCTGAAGAATCAGAAGATACCTTTGTTGCAATTGATAATTTAAAACTGCAATTGGTGCGTATGTCGGATAAACGTGTATTTAAAGACGTAATGCTATGTATATCTGGTGATGAGGTATGGTGGCGTATTTAGTAACTGTATGTGAGTCACTTAACAAACGCAGGCACAATCGCACACTTCGTGTGCTGGACCTCCGGTGCTTCGCACCTCCGGCCTGTGCTGCGGGGCGTTAAGGCATAGGGAGAGAGAATTGAGATTTATAATAGCCATACTACTATCTTTACCAACAATTGCGTATTGCCAACAAATAGGTGATGAATGTGAGCGGCACCAGATTGAAGGAAATTTAGTATGTATCGATGGTGTTCTTAAAAATCCGTGTGACTATGCAACAAGACATGAAACTTCGATGTGTCTGAAGATAAAAAGAGGTGAAGCTGAGAAACAGCTTCAAGAAGCATATGAAGCGGCTTTATCTTTGATTGAAGATGATAATGGAAAACATAAGCCAAAGAGCAGCTTTGTCGAAGCCCAAATAAAGTGGGAAGAGTTTAGAGAAGCCATGTGTAACTATGAAGGTAATTCACAGCATCTAAGGTTTGGCCAGGGTATAGGGATGAACTGCATCATATCAATGGCTAATTTTCGTACTGATGCGCTTAAAAAACATGCAATATATCTAAAATCATTACAGTGTGGCTCACCAGAATGTCACAAATTTCATAACTGGTAAGTAGCCTTAACAAGCAGCAGCACGGTCGCCCGCGAAAAA
Organism: Microbulbifer sp. MKSA007; assembly: GCA_032615215.1. NCBI lineage: Bacteria > Pseudomonadati > Pseudomonadota > Gammaproteobacteria > Cellvibrionales > Microbulbiferaceae > Microbulbifer > Microbulbifer sp. MKSA007. The sequence continues at coordinate 4,758,431 of CP128433.1, forward strand.
CGCGGGCTGGACGGCCTACACTGCGCTTCGGCCGCCCGTGTACTGGGCGTTAGCTACTCCCACACCTAAAAGTACGAGTAAATGAAGAAGATAATTTCAGTAGTAGGATTAATCATTTCAATGAACACATATGCGGGTATTGATGAAGGAATTGAGCTTTATCATGCAGGAAAATACAAAGAAGCATTTGTAATGTTTAATGCTGAATCTGAAAAAGGTGACCCTGCTGGTCAGCATTTAACTGCAAGCTTGTATTACCAAGGGTTAGGAGTCGAAAAAGACCTAGAGATTGCAGTAAAGCTCTTCAAGCAAGCTGCTGAAGGAGGGTATCTACCTTCTATTGCTAATTTGGGTCTTATGTATATGCAGGGTGACGGTGTAGAGCAAGATCCAAATTCATCATTTAAGTACACTGAAAAAGCAGCAGAACTTGGTGATTTGCAAAGTATTTTCAACCTTGGCCAATTTTATCGTAAAGGCTTTGGTGTAGAACCGAACCAAGAAAAAGCGGCTCAATGGTATGGGAGTGCAGCTGAAAGTGGTGTTATTCAAGCACAGAATGAGTACGGGCTAATGTTTGCTCAAGGACATGGCGTTGAACTTGATTATGTTAAAGCTTATGCATGGATCAAAATGCCTGCCGAAGCTGGAGATGGTCAAGCGTTAAAAAACCTTGCCCAACTCAAAGAAATTTTAGGCTCTGATATCAGCAAAGCCGAAAAACTTGCTGAAGAGTACAAATTAAAATATGCAGCTAACAAGTAAATCCAGGCGACGCCTACGGCGCACCTGATTTAGGCGTTAAATTTCTATGAGTAAGAATCAATATCGAACACTAATTGTATTATCGCTAGCCATAGGCTTACTTTCTGGCGTATATGACTATATCTGGCCTGACCCAATAACTGATCAGGTTTTTGATTATGTTGTTGAGATTGAGCCAGAGATTGAAGGCACAAAACTTGTCGCGGCTGGCGTATTGGCTGTTGTTTCCATCATTATGGTGCTGGTTTCACTGGTCGGCCTGCTTTTATTCAAGTCATGGGCAAGGCATGTTTATGCTGCTGGATTTGTTGCTGCATTTGCACTGTATCCATTCATGGGTATCATGGTTTACAGCGGTTTTAGCCAAGTGCTCTATGACATATCTATGGTGCTGTCTGGCGTGCTGCTGGCATTAATGTATTACTCACCTGTAGCGCTGTACTATGAGCAAAAAATTTAACAAGTACAAGCAGGTTGCTGCGGGCCTTTGGCCCTTCGCGGGACAGCCTACGCTACGCTCCGGCCGCCCCTGTTGTAGTCGTTAAATTCAAAAGCTAGGGAGAACGTAAATGAATCTAAACGATGAAATCAACTATATCTTATATCAAATGGAAGATGGGCAAGTTGAAAGCTTTGATAATCCTGATTATCAAGCCAAGATCATACATATTGCAGAGGAAGCAATTAAGCAAGATCATTCCGATGGAGAGTATCTACTTTCAGTTGTCTATGCAGTCCAAGGAGATAAAGACAAAGCCCAACAAAAAAGATGGGAGTCTGCGATAAAGAGGGGAAAAGCAGTGGCTGTTGTAAACTATGCATATGCCCAAAATGACGGCATGGAGAATGCTAAAACCATCGCATTACTTAAAGCTTGCTATGAGGATTGTGGTGATGTCGCTAGTGCAGAAGATGACTTAATAAGCTATCTAGAAAGGCCTCCTAGTGAAGAATTTCAAAATGAAATGGAAGAGCACTATAAAAATATTAGAAATCAAATGACTGATGTTAAGTTTAGTTGGTAGAAAAATTTAACAAGTCAATGCATGGGACAGTCCCGCTGTACGGGTCTGCCCGTGATTGAAGCGTTATGCATCTTAGGTACTGATCACCATGAAGAAATCATCCGGTTATCTTAGACGCTTATCAGTTTCTGTATACCTTTTTGCTTTTGCTGGTTTCTTTGATCGAAGGTACATACCTTCAGAATTAGCCGTCAGTGTTGGGATGGGATTTTTGGCGGCGTTTGTTGTGCTTTCAGCCGTGCTTTTTATGCGTGAGAGCACCCTTGAAAATACTAATAAATTGAGCAAGAAAAAGAGAAAGGAATATCGTATAAAAGATACTATCGGAATGCTATACATATTCTTGACGCCATTTTTGGCATATGTCGCGATATTGAAAGTTGGTTCTCTTTACACATATCTTTCAGCAGAATCCAAGCTGTCTAAATATAGCGTTAGCCTCCATCTAGAAGAAAAATTACCTGGCAGGGGAGGTGCTCTGGGATTCTTGAAGTGTGAAAAGTATTTGAAAGCTGAGTCTAAGCATAGTGATGTAGTTTATGCTTACTATTGCCTTGATCAAGAAGAGGATATGGTGTGGGGAGAAGAGATGGAAGTTTGCCCTTATGTAAAAAAATCAATTTTTGGAACTTGGATATCAGATTGGAACTTAGATTCGGCTAAGGGCAAGCATAACAAGGCGTTTCAAAGCGACCCTCAAATTTTTTCAATTTTTTTGGACGCTACACTTATACCCAAAAAATTGAAAAAAATTGAGTGCACCTGAACGCGGCGTTAGCCATACATGAGAACGAATAAACTTATTGTCGCGTTTCTATTTATAAATACATCAGGGTGTGTTTATTATCCAAGCTTGGATTATGTTGAGTATTATGGAGTGGACTATGGGTATGCACATGGATCTCAAGAAAAGATCTACTACCGAGATCATAGCCGGGTCACTAAGAAAACCGATACTATCTTCCACTTTGCAATCGGGGCAAAAAAGCTAGATGAATATGGTGGGAATAGGGGGTGGCTTCAAGCACAATAACGCGCGAAGTCACACGGAAAGAAGGTTATTGCCCTAATGGCTATAAAATTGATTTTCACCCAACAATAACAACTGGGGACCATGGTTTTGCTTGGAAAGTATTCTGCCAATGAATGGCTAACAAGGCGCTCAACCGGACAGCAAAAGCTGCGCTTTTGTTCCCTCCGTTTCGCTCCGGCTGTCCAGTTAGCTTGGCGTTATATTTTTCGCAGTAATGTACTGTCAATATTATGAGAAAGAAAGTTAGGCCTCCAACCTACGATGCACTAAAAAAAGGTAGAACACATGGATTTGGTTTGCTGCTCGACGCAGTATTGAATGAGCCTCAGAAGGTAAGGGATATAATTTCAGAGAATCCCGAAGTGCTATACGAGACATGCTGGGTGGGTGAAAATGTACTGCACTGGTTGGCTGTAGAAAATAAGCATGAGGAAATTCGTCTACTGAGAAGCTTGGGGTCGCCCATACCAGTCTATGCTCTTGTTGAAGCTGTCGAGCATGGCCATGCAGAAACCATTATTGCACTATTGGAACTAGGAGCAGAGGTTATTCCTAGTGACATAACACGAGCATTGGAAAATACGTATTTTTCGCATAGCAAAAAGAAAAAGTCGTTAATTAGACGCTACTTTAGGCAGTTTGGGCATGAAATATAACAAGTTTATGAAACACCGTTCCGGTCAAAAGACGGCCTCTACTGGACACGCGAAAAACGCGCGCCGTTTATAAAATCGTTATGCTTCTGGAGGATTAATAGTTGCGCAAATTGAATGACATCGATTCGATTAGATGTTTTAAATGCGGTGAAGAATATTTTTTCCTCATGGCCCTGGGCGTGTTTACTACTATTCGTTGGTTGAGATTGAATCATCGATGGATAGGTTGGAATATAAAGATTTAATACCTGCAATAATTAAACCTGTCTGGTGTTTTGATTGTGAGGCTGCTTCCGTTGCGGAAGATATACCAACAATCAGAGAGTTTGAGCATACCTATAAGGCTGTTTCAGATGGCGTTGAAATAGAAGTTCCGTTCTGTAGTAGTAATATACCAGTAAAAGAATCACAAGAAATTCTAAAGAGTTATATTTCTTGGAAAATGAATCGGGTAGCAGGAGAAAAGTGCTTACATTGTGGGGGAGCAAACTTTCTAACAATTACTGAGGAAATGAATTTAATCCATGACAGTTGTGAGGATGGAGTTTTTTGTCATCGTCTTGCGGCGAGAGGGCCTTTCAATGGGCCAATATATGCAAGAGTATATAGTGCTGATGGTGAGCTTAAACTAGAGGGTAATGCAAATTATTCTCATGTCTCAGTTAACAAGTAAAGCATAATACACTGTTAGTTGCATGAGGGAATTCGAGTGAGGTTAATATTTGATGAGCAAGAAGACGATTGGTGGACTTGTACAGAGCATTTCATCAAGGAAAGGAATGAGACAATCAGGTTAACTTTTACATCTGAAGAGCAACCTTCTGAGTCGTACATCAATAAAGTCTTAGACAAATTAAAAGATATTGATCAATTAGCGTTACAAGCAGCCACAGAAATTCTAGGCAATTATTCTTATGAGCATTACAAAGGTCTCGGCGTACCAGAAGAGAAATTAGAAAAAGAAGAGACACCAGAGGCAATATTTAAGCGTGCAGAATTAATCTCTATTTGGTTTATGTCAGAAGAATGCGATGAATTTGAGCTTTCGTTCGAGTTGCCCTGGGATGAATATCACAGCTACGATGTTGAGTTTGAGAACAACAAACCACTATGTTGTGCGGTTAATGGTTAAGAAAAAGCAGCTAACAAGCAGCAGCAACCGACCGTCAAAAATGTCACTTAAATTGCTGTCGCAATTACGCGCCACGTTTGCCGGCGGCTGGGCTAGGCGTTAGGTGTCATATGAAATACAGGCTTATTACTACGATTCTATGCTCGGGCCTATCTTTTCTGGCTATAGGAGTGTCGATAAAAATAGCTTTCCCGTTTTTCATTCCCGCATGGATTTTATATTTTTTAATTTTGTTTTACTGGGTAAGAGATAATCGCGCACCTAAAGCACTTGTTGTTATAGGTACTGTCATTGGTGTTTTGTCCGTAGTATTTTCAGCATTCATAGCAATTTTTTGGGCATTTCCAGCAATAGCGTTAATGCTGCATGTAGCGAAGTGCTCCTTTTGGCCAAAAACACCTAACAAGTCAATTAACTACGCGCCTTTGGCGCCGGACAGCTAAAAGCGTGTCTTCGCCACAACGCTGCCGGTTATTGAGGCGTTATGAGCCTCTCAAAGTATGAATATTTTTAGAGTAATTTTTATAGCTTTATTAGTGGCGTCTTGTTCAAGTACCGAGAATTACCAAGAGGGTTTTGACTGGATTTTACACGCAAATCCAGAGAGCGAGGCTATCTCTGCGGCTGATAATGGTGATTTACGGCTGATTGGCCTTACAGGCATGCTTCTTAACGAAGTTCCTCTCATTGATAAGAATTGCGAATATGGCAGCAATGTCAAGTATTTAAAGATTGACGACGCAATAGATAGCTTCGCAGAAAGGAAGTACCAAGTAATTGCGCCAGTATATGCGGAAACATATAACTATCATCTCATCACCTATCTTAGGAAAAAGGGTATTGATATATGCAGCCCATAACAAGGTACTCAAACACCGTTCCGACCGAAAAACGGCCTCCACTGGACGCGCGAAAGGCGCGCGCCGTTTAGCACGGCTTATGCTCTATAAGTGATGGATAAAATTTCAATTAATGGCGATTGGCCAGAAATAGAAAACAAAGAACTTGAGAAGCTGATCGCTCAAGAATTTTGGTGTGAGAATAAAAGAGAAGATCAAGCCAACATCCTTTATATAAAAGTTTCAGGTGATTGGTTCAGAGTTTACTTCGATTATGAAATTTTATTTTGGCGCTCAGGTAACAATGGCCTAGAAGACCCTAAAGCCAGTAGAGAAACAGATTTTGGCTACCCGTTAATAGATTGGGGCAAAAAGTTAGGTATTGAAGGTACAGTTATAAAATCAGTTTCAGCAAACCGCATAACTGGTGGTGCGCAAATAGAGTTTAAGTTCTCAAATAACAAAGTTTTTAAAGTCCAAAGCATAGATGACTATACTACAATCAAAACATAACCAGTTGCCGCACAGTCACCCTCCGGGCTGGACCGCCCTGACGGTCAGCCTGTAGGCAAGACGTTTTATTTTTGGGTGCATCCGATGGACTTAGGAAGGTGGGATTCAGCAATTTTAAAGAGCGTGTTTTTCCCCGCGCTTCTTGTTCTCTTCTATACATTGTATGAAATTGGACTTCCTCAAGATTTATATAGTTGGGCGGGCTTTGGGTTGTTCTCATTAATTTTTCTGGGGGTTTACTTACTATTCTCAATCGTTGGCTGGCTATTATTTGGTTTTCCTGTTCATTGGTTAATTTGCAGGTATGGCAATGGAAGTTATTTTCTATATTTCGGTGCGGCAGTGGTTTTTACTGTCGTTATATATATTTTCTCAGGTGTAGCAGAGACGGCAATAATTTATGGTTCTTTTGCGTTAATTCAAGCAATGCTGTTCAAGTATTATGCATATAAACAAGTACAAACATAACTAAGCCCGCCAGAGGCGGCCAAAAAACCGCCGCTTCGCTCTGGTTTTTTGGCCCCAGCTGGTAACGTTAGCTCTCTATGAAGATTCGAGTATTTACATTTCTGATACCGATGATCTTGTCTTCTTGTACGTCACAAGAGAATAAAGAGGATGTATTGCAGTCCGCATACGGGGATGACCTTGATTACTTTGGCGGCATCACCTTCCTAACAGGGCCTTGGTATGCACCTGGATCTGAGTACGGTTACCACATAAATGATGATGTTCTCTATATTGCTTATACTCCGGAAGTTGGCCTCGACAAGCGCATTATCAAAGTTTCAGACTGCCCTCAAATAGAAATTGGCATCAAAGAAATTAAACGTGCCATATTTGAAACAACAGAGATATTTGTTGGCATTAAAAAGCCGGCTGAGTCAGAGATCATTATAATGGATGGCCCTAGCTACCGACTGGAGTATTACTCCGATAGCATAGGTGGTTCAATCATCCTTGAGGGTGGAGCAAATAACAGTTACGTCACCCCTTGGATTAACGCGGCACTAAAAATTGGAGATATAGCCGATGCTTGCGAATGAGCTTACAATCCATGCAAGCGGGACACAGAGCTACGCTCTCCCTCCTTCACTTAGCGTTATGTGTAAAGGGACTTTATGACACTTTTCATATTAGGCATTCTTTCGGTGACAGTATTTTTCCCATTAGTATTACCTTGGGGTGAAAAACTACTGATTTATTGTACTGCCGTATGGTTTTTGTTGTGGCTTATCTTTTTCTTGCAAACTGAGCGTGAAAGTAACCCAATTTATGATGTAGGTATAGTTGGCGATAGTGCTACTTTAGGTATTTCAATTTTGGCCTTTGCTATCGTAGTATTTGCACGTAGCTTTATTCATTTTGTCATGAATAAAGCTAATCATAATCAAGTATGATAAGCGTAGGTAGAATTGCAAATACCACATATTTGCTGGACCTCCGCCATTTGGTGAATGTTAACTATCTAAGGGCTTTCGATGCAAATTAAATCGGTACATCCAGTAGTAAAAGCCTTCCTGATTTATCTTTTAAGTGTTATAACAATTGCGATGCTCTTTGCCCTATTTGATGATTGGATAAAGGAAAAAACCAACTACTCGCTCATTTTGAAAGGATACATTGTTGGCCCCCTCGTTTGGCCGGTAGCTTATTTGGGGCTGATTTATGGTAAATCGAGAAGTTCAGACAGTAGTTAGTGATGACAACTCCAAATCTTACCAAGGTTACAAGCTGATAGAGAGGCAGCCACATAACAATCACAGGCACATCGACGGCTTTTCCATTTCGGCCTCGCCTTGATTTTAAAGCCCTGCATATTGCGGGGAGTATGAGGCATAAGAGTGTATACCTACGAACTTGAAAAGAACATTTGGTCTGAGAAAGACTTCTCCCTAATGGGGTGGCACGACTCCAAAATATGGGGTTTCCTGGCTGATACGGAGAATTTCGAGTTTATGATAGATCTCGATTACATTTTTCAATGGATTCATCCAAGGGAAGGGGAAACGTATTTTAAGTTCTGGGTTGCTCCAGTTACGATGGTATTTGAAAATGCTTGCAATATTTTACTTGACATTGAATCAAGGCAAGGTGAGCTAGAAATCGCCGATCTGCATATGGTGAATGAGAGAAAAACAAAGAATGGTCGCTTCGATGAGTACGATTTTCGTTTTGACTGCCAGGAAGGGGAATTTAAAATAAGCGCCACAGGTTTCAAAATGTACGTTCGTAAAGCACCAATTTTACAGAGTGGGAAAGCTTTGAATTACAAATTACGCGGAGGTATAGATTTTAGCCGAGAGTACAGTAGCTCATAATAAGTGACTATGGTCGCTCATCAAGTTTTTAAGCCATACTTTCATTCCAATAGGTGTTATTTTTTACCATCGTATTCAGGGTCGTAATCTGCTTTCTCATGCAGAAAATCAGAGCCACCTTTTTAGGTTTGCCAGAGTCCACTAATCGCTTATACATCGGCTTTGGCATGGGATCGTATTGTATGGCGAAGAGTTTGTAGTTGTTTAATGGTATCCTTAATACCATTTTTATCACTGGTAAAACTAAAGAATTAATCAGTAGGTCTCACATAAATATCCAGTTGTTTGCTACCGGTATCGATACTGACATTGATCTCTTGAGGTTCCATAAGATAAGCTATCTCCGCCTTGCTATCCAGGCTAGAGGCCCACATGACTATTCAAGTTATGCCTAGTGAGTGTCTGTCACGTTCCTACTTGTTTTATAAACCGGCGCAGCAACGAACTGTGACAAACAAGGCCTTCGGTGGCCGCAGAAGGTGGATCTCAATTTACCCGTTAGCGAAAAGGATTTTCAACATCAGAATCGATTAAGAACAACCATACAAGTCGCAGCAATCGCTCTCTTTGTGCGAAGCGTTACTTACGGAGAAACTCTTGAAAAAAACAACCTTTTTTTATTCGCTCTATTTGCCACAAGTAATACCATCGCTCAGGAAGACAATTACTACTTAAGAATATCTTATGGCAGCGTTGACACAGATATTGAAGCCCAAGAAGTTATAGATAGTTATGATTATTCACTGTCAGATTCAGAAGGCTGGAGCTTTTCAGCCGGTTACCGGATCAATAGGTTTCTCGCTTTAGAAGGTGGATTTAGCGATTTAGGAAAATCTAGTGGAATGTACCACTACTCAAGTACAGATACTAACTTTAGCATTACAGAAAACCTCAGCTCAGAGATTAAGTTAAAGACACTAGGCTTATCTATTTCTACTGATACGAAAAAAGCATTATATACAGGTCTTCGATTTGGATATCAACGCTGGGATGTTAAATATAAATTCAAAGGGGAGTATTTGGAGTACCTTACAGCTCCAACTGTTATTGGAGCTCCAGGTACTGGGGGACCTGTTGAATACTCAGAATCAAGCAAATGGCGCAACGATGGTTACGATTGGTACTATGGGATAGCAGCAGGTTGGAATTATCAGAATTGGGCCATAAGCCTGGAACACACAATCTATAGCGTCGATAATGAAACCCCATCTTTCTCTGCGTTAGCGCTTAGCTATAATTTCTGAATAATCAGTTTACAGATTCGAAGGCGGCCTCATCGAGGGCCGCGCTATTTTCAAAATAGTATCAGATCCTTGATGCATCTCGATCTAGAGCCAATACTCATGGATAGATCGAGTGGTATGATAACAGAGCAACCTAAATGTCCATCGTCATCGCTGTGAGTCCTCACTTAACGGCCAGTGGTTCAAGCAACCGAGATGGGTACGTGGCATCCTTGATTTAATGTCGCTCTTGAAAGGTAGATCCTTAACAAATTAGTGCTGTTCGCCTAAACACTATGGTTAGGACTTACCTACTAATAGTAGATACCCTATATAGTTGGGTTTTGGCCTATCATGAAATGCACTATAAGCTAAATAGAACTTAGGCATATACTGAAAGCACCTGCATATGGCCTATACCTTAGGCTTGTTGGCCAAGTACTACAGCACGGATTGCTATTCGAAACCCCGTAGAAAAACCGCGACGTTATCAAGATAGGCTGCCCCTGCGGCTTAATCAGTTGTCACGGATATATCCCTTTCAATAGCCCGCAGGAATAATGGTTTTTCACGCCAGCTTAATGCCGGCTATTTTATCTTTAACTCTACACCTTCAAATTTCTCTTACCACCGTCACCAATGTCCACATAGCGAGTGGCGCAAACTGCTAGATTGAGTTATCTAGTGCTGGAACAGACTCCACAGGTAAACCTTTGTCATTGGGAAACCCAAAGTGCAAGGTCAAGAATCATCGCCAAATAATCAAAACAACAGCGATCAGCAATCGCTGGATTTGCAGAACGCTGATATTGATGCAGTTTACACTGAACTAAACACATCACCCGCCGGCCTCACCAAAAATGAAGCCAGCACCCGCCTGCAAAAATATGGTCCCAATGCCATTCAGGAGAAGGAGCAAAGCGCACTCGCTAAGTTTTTGCGATTTTTCTGGGGCCCCATTCCCTGGATGATTGAAGCGGCCGCATTGCTCTCTGCATTAATTGGCCACTGGCCCGATTTCGCCATCATTATGGCCCTGCTGTTGTACAACGCGATTGCCGGGTTTTGGCAGGAACACAAAGCTGCCAATGCGCTGGCAGCACTGAAGGCCAGCATGGCCCCCAAAGCCAATGTATTAAGAGATGGGGAGTATCAATCTATCGATGCGGCGATGGTGGTCCCAGGCGATATAGTGCGAATCAAGCTAGGGCAAGTCGTGCCTGCTGATGTGCGCTTTACCGAAGGGAAATCCATCAGTATTGATCAGGCTGCCCTTACCGGGGAATCTCTACCCGTCAGTAAGAGCATCGGTGATATTGGCTATTCCAGCAGTATCGCCAAACGCGGGGAGATGACCGCTGTGGTCATTGGTACCGGGCACAATACATTCTTTGGGCGCACCGCCCAACTTGTTGCCGGCGCAGGGCAAAGTGCCTCACATTCGCAGAAAGCCGTCACCCATATCGGTGACTTCCTCATCGTGCTGTGTTTGGTGCTGGCCGTTATTCTGGTGGGCACAGAGTTATACCGCGATATCGTGGTCGCCGAAACATGGCACTGGTCAGATATCATCAATATTCTTCGCACTGTACTGGTGTTGCTGATCGCATCGATTCCCGTTGCCATGCCTTCGGTCATCACTGTGACCAATGCTCTCGGTGCCCTGGCGCTATCCCGTAAAAAAGCGATCGTCTCGCGGCTGGAGTCCATCGAAGAGTTGGCTGGTGTTGATATCCTCTGCTCAGATAAAACTGGCACCCTCACTAAGAACCAATTGTGCCTCGAAGAACCTACCTTATTCAGCGCGGAAAACAACGACCAGTTAATTCTTGCCGCCGCTATCGCATCTGAAGCAGGCGCCAGTGATCCAATTGATCAAGCAATTTTTGCCGGCCTGAAAAATAAGGGAGAACTGAAGAAATATAAGGTTGAGGAATTCACTCCCTTTGATCCGGTGAGCAAACGCACTGAAGTCAAAGTACAAGATCAGGATGGGCAAACCCTATATTTCAGCAAAGGGGCCCCCCAGGCTATTGTCGACTTATGCAACTTGAGTGGTGCGAAGGCCGACAAAGCCACTGCATGTGTGCAACAACAGGCCTCCAGGGGGTTGCGCTCCCTCGGCGTTGCGCAGAAGGCAAACGCCTCTTCGTGGCAATTCCTGGGTATTCTGTCTCTTGAAGACCCACCTCGGGATGACTCCAAAGACACTATTCAGCGCGCACGGGAACACGGGCTTCAAGTAAAAATGATTACTGGCGACGATGTGGCTATCGGCAAGGAAATCGCCACCCAAGTCGGTATTGGAACAAATATTTTCGCTGCCAGTAGTGTGTTTACAAAGTCCCAGGATATGGACCACCTGCCATCTACTATCGTCGATACCGTTGAGCGTGCAGATGGATTTGGGCGAGTGTTTCCCGAACATAAATATGCCATTGTGAAAGCATTGCAAGGTAGGGGTCACCAGGTTGCCATGACTGGCGATGGTGTGAACGATGCGCCGGCCCTTAAGCAAGCTGATTGCGGTATCGCCGTTAGCGGTGCAACCGACGCCGCACGCGCGGCAGCAGCCATTATCCTGACCTCTCCCGGGCTATCTACCATCGTCGATGCGATTGACGAAGCCCGAAAAATATTTGAACGCATTATTAATTACGTACTTTTCCGGGTATCCATGACTCTAGATATTATGGTGGTGGTTGTCTTTGCTACCATAATGTTCGGCTTCTCGCCCCTAACCCCGGTTATGATCGTACTAGTGGCTCTTCTTGATGACATCCCCATTATGACCATTGCCTACGATAATACTCTGCTTCCCAAGGAACCTGTGCATTGGCAAATGCGAGACCTATTACTGGGCTCCAGCATTATCGGCCTTTTTTCTATTGCTCAAACAATGGGTATTCTCTTTATTGGAATGGAATGGCTCAATAACACCAACTGGCAATCCTGGATCGCATTAAATAAAGAGCAAATTCAAACTATCGTATTTTTACAGATCGTAGCGGGTGGACATCTACTGTTATTCGTTGTTCGCTCTCGTACAGCTTTCTTTTCCAAACCACTACCCGCTTTCCCTCTGTTTATCGCAATTGTTGGCACCCAAGCATTTACCGTGCTGATGTGTGGATTCGGCTGGCTGGTGCCGGCAATACCCTGGACTATAATCGGTCTGGTATGGCTATACATGATTATCTGGATGTTTTTCCTGGACCTGGTCAAGAAACTTCTTTATCGAAGATTAAGTGATATCTGAGCCATCTACAAAAGCCTAACAAAGGTAGGCAGTCGAACTATGAATTGTTTCGAAGATTTCAGGGTAAAGCCTGGCAGCAAGATAAAGCTCTCCGAAATAGACCCGGGCTTCAAACATTGTTACGAAAATCGTGAAGAGGCACTCCCAGATACCCAGCGTATAGATGAGCAGATACGTTCATTCACTTACAAGCTTTACGCTGAGCGTAAAACATCTCTACTTATCTGCTTGCAGGGAATAGATGCCTCGGGGAAAGATGGCACCATCAAGCACGTATTAGGCGCAACAAATCCACAAATGTGTAGAGCGATTTCCTTTAAGGAACCTTCAAAAGAAGAGAGCGAGCATGATTTCTTATGGCGATATCACAAAGTAACCCCTGCCCGGGGGCATATATCAATCTTTAACCGCTCTCAGTATGAGGGCGTACTGATTGAACGAGTGCATAGCCTGGTTCCAATGGACATTTGGAGTGAACGCTATGAACAAATTAATAACTTTGAGAAATTACTCTCTGAAAGTAACACAATAATACTGAAATTTTTCCTATATATCAGTCAGGATGAGCAGTTGGAGAGATTCAAGCAACGTATTGATGATCCCGCCAAACAGTGGAAAATCAGCGAAAGTGATTATACTGAGGCAAAATATTGGGATGAGTATATATGTGCTTTTGAAGATATGCTAAATCAATGCAGCACCGAATACGCGCCCTGGTTTGTTATCCCCGCAAACCACAAATGGTTCCGGGACTTGGCCGTAGCTTCAATTATTTCTGAAGCATTAAAGAAATTAAACCCCCAGTTTCCTGCCCCCACCGTCAACCTGGAAGAGATAAAAACCAAGTATCATCAACTTAAGAATTCTTAACAAATTAAAAGCTAAAAAATTAAGGTTCTATTATTCCCTAAACCTATAATAAACAAGTTATCTTTTAATTATAGATTTCTATCAGAAGACTTAAAGTGGATGCGCTGGGCAGCTCGCCGTCATTCCCAATAGACTTTACAAAATCACTCTGCCTCAATACGAAATCAGCTGCAGTATCATTTTCCTCTGGCCACTGATCCCAAATAAGTATTCAATTGTTATCAGGGATAATGAAATTATCTTCTATCGCAGAATCTATCCACCCATAACTATTGAAGTCTTTCACCCTAGTACTAAATATACTGAAACATAGTTTTCTATAAAAAATCCACCCCAAGGCCTAGCCCATAAAAAAGACCTCTAGAATAGACATACATAGGGTATAACCGCTAGATACTCCAGCCGTCGATCTGATTATAGATAACCAAAAATAAAATTTTATAAAATCTATGCAGATATCACTGCTTGACGTAAGACTAAAATAAAAAACCAGGTAGCATAAACTACCTGGCAGAAAAGGATTTGACTTGGTATCAAACGATCAGACCAAATTAAAGCTATCCAATTTAAGCAAAGCCCCGAAAATTTTAACAGGCCTCTTCGGTATATGGAGATATGCACAGGCTGACCTGCTAGTCAGTAGACACACCTGTCTTAAAGCTAACAATACTAACTCGTCAGAGGACTTTAGATCCGATTTACATTGGTAGGTATAGAACTCTTGATAGGAGCTCATAAGATTTATATCTTAAAAGATAACTGCTTCACTGAAAGAAAACTGCCAACCATATAGTGGCCTCATCTGCAGCTGTCTCCACCACCCGGTGCCTTTGATTTGCCCCAATCAAGAAGTTATCCCCCTTCCCCAGGTGGTGCCTCTCACCATTTTCCATTTCAATAACACCATAACCGGAAAGTACTAACACCCACTCATGCTCATCTTGATCATACCACCCTGTTTCAGGCGAGGACTGCCCGTAAGATACAATCCGCTCAACCCTGCAGCTTTTCCCCTCTAGCAAACTCTCAAAATGCTCCCTAGAGTGATCACCTGGTAGCTGAGTGAAAAAATTACCCATAAGTCTCCCCTAACATTAAATCGGCATGAAAAAACAATTTACAAAAATACAACTATACTAAAACCAATAGACTCTACAATTGGGATTAATATAGAAAAACATACGCCAACCGAAATCAAAATGAGCCCGAGACCAGAAAATAGAATATCTTTTACTAAACCTTCAATATTGGCTCTTTGACGCCCCCAAAACACAACACTCACATAAAATATAAAATAGATCATTCGAAATAGATATGAGCACCTATTAAACAGCAGTAGATACCAGATCACGATCTATAAAACACAAAGAACATATAATGACTATTTATTTACATTCAGGGCTACATAAAACCGGCACCACAGCAATACAATGTTACGCCTATAAATATAGAAGGCTGTTAAGAAGTAAAGGTATTTTATATCCCATTATTCATCGAAATTTAATTAGCATAGATAAGGGTCACCATCTTTTTGCACACTCATTTTCCGATCACCCTGAAAGTCCACCTATCTCCAGAGGAAAGTTGCTAGCATATGACTGGAAGTCAAAGTCGCAGAAAAACAACCTTGATCTATTAATTAGTGCAGAGCCTATTTGTCGACATACTTATAAAACAAAAGATTGCTCCTGGATTGAGGCTCGGCACCATTATTTAGAACAACTCTCCAACACATTACCCCCAGAGCAAACTAAAATCATCTTAACCTTGCGCAGACAAGATAATTTTGCCCAGTCTCTATACAAAGAACATATTATGAAAGGAGTATCTCCACTAGCGAAACTGCCATTCAAGGAGTTCCTATCAAAGATAGAAGGTAGAAACCTGAACTTTTATAAAAATATAGCAGCATTCAAAAAGTTCTTTCCCAATATACAAATACTCATTTACGAGCAGCTATGTAATGGCGACCTACCAGTTAATTTCTTTCGTGCTCTAGGGATTTCCGGCCTACCAAACTCTAACAAAATCATAAGAGAGAGTCTATCAAATGAAGAGGCCGCTTTAAAGCAGATATTAAACCAGCAAATACACTCAAAATCTGAAAATACAAAACTATTGAAATGGATAAAATCTGGCAATACACAAAATATAATCAAGCGAACACTACCGAGATCACCACACCTATGGAACTCTGATGAAGATAGGGCTAATTTTTTAGATCGATATTCACAGGAAAATAAAAAAATAAATGATGAGTTCCTCGAAGGAGGTGAAGAACTGTTTCCATCAAATCATAAACTTCCCAAAAAAAAGCCTAACATTATCACGCTAAAGCCATATTTAATTAAAACACTTCAAGCCCTATCTAGTGATATTCAACAGTTACTGGGGGAATACCGCTTTAGAAACATAATCAATGCTATAGAGCACTGATTGCCAAATCTGGTTAGAAGTCCTTTAATAAGGATCGCCAGCAACAAAGTATGTTACTGGCGCCTAACTATTTAGAGGATCTAAAGCGATAAATCACTTACCACTGATATATCATTCCAAGTAAAACGCTCAGCACGATATACACTCGTATCATTGACTATCATCTCCCAAACCGTCTCTGCAGTCTGATCGCCGGCGATTTCAACAATATATGCATCTCTATTGTTGCCGGTACTAGCACTGGATGGGCCGCCCGCGCAAAGTAGAATATTCCCACCGGGAAGTTCATCTACATCCCCTAAAGAATTGGTGTACTTTGGTGCAACGTACTCCCAAGTTTGCACTGCCACCATTTCCTCTGTGTTTAAAGAGAATTTCACTGCGCGGCTATTATAGACCTCACCACTGTATTCGGACTCATTCCTATTATCGTAAATCAGAATGTCTCCGTCTGACGCAAGCATAGCTGCATGCTGAGAAGCCATCCAGGTGCCATCTTGCAATGAAAATAATTTCTCAAGAAATCCCTCGGAAGCATCCAAATCCCTACCCATAATCCAGTTTACTTCGCCACTATTATGATCAATATTGACCACCCAGCTTTGAGAGCGACTTGACAGTAAAATCGAATTATCGGCAGAAATATAGTGTAACGAGTTAGAGTGAGTCCAATCCAGCGCACCATTGCTCGCTTCTCGATTGGCTAACTCACCGGGGAAACGCTGAGTATCGAGATGATCGAATGCAGACCATTCCCATACAGTATTGCCCTGCCCATCCACTTCAAGAATCGCATCTCCTTTTATCAATTGACCATCAATTGTTTCATAGGCGTTTGTTAATACCAGTAGATTTCCATTTTCAAGAAGAATTGCATCGTGGTGATAGGCTGGCAGCTCAAATGATTGCAGCGTTTCACCAGCAAAGGAGATAATCCTTGCTTCCTGATCCAACAGCAACATTAAATTGCCATCCTGTAAATTGCGCACTACCGGAGCTCCGGTTAGAGGAACATCTCCGTGAAGGTACCAGACAACCTCACCCTCCTCATCGAATCCCCAAAAGGTATTATCCCTGTCACCTGAAGGTGCAAAAATAGTTACACCTCCTTCGCTTTGCTCTGTAAATGTAGTTACCTCAACTGGGGGAGCGCCTTCAGGTAACGAACCAGTCTTGAAAGAAATAGTCGAACTCTGCACAACGTCTCCACTTTCCAGCATTGCCAGTGCAGTAAAACGGTAAGTGGTATCGGCCCTTAAACCTACTAGGGTCATATCATGCTCTGTGCCCCAGTCGGTATAATTTGTTCGCCGACGGTCGGTTACCGCCGAGTTGATCCTGATCGCCACTCGCGACTCACTGCTAGTCGATACTTGCGCATTCACCATTAAACTATTTAGTGGATGCATCGAAAGGGTTAATTCTACTTCGTCATCCAAAGCAAGCAGAGCTTCATTCGCTTGCTCTACCTCAACACTCACGCCCGGATTGCTGTACAGCATTACAATACATACTAGAAAAAATATGGGTAACGTCGATCTTCCAGTCATAGCCAAATCCTATTTAATAAATATTAAAAGTAATCATCCCTACCCTGGTATTTCATTTTCAGGGGAGCTTCCAATTATCAGCTATCACATAACGCAAAAAGGGTGGATTCGTTTACTTGGTTTTCAAACCAGAAAGAAATATTTTAGCGATCCCGAAAAGGAAATTTCTTCATTCAATTTTCTAATGCGCAATGGCCCGCACAACAAGAATGAGAAATGGGGATAATTTTGGATAACGATATAGTCGCGACACTTACTAAGATGAAGTAAATAATAAAAACTTTTTGAACGCTATTTCTATTATTCTGGCGTGGTTCAAGAACGCTGGAAATTGACTCGCAAGTTACGGTAGATTACTCATAAAACCTTAGCAACTAAGACAAAATCCCTAAAAATCACTAACAAATAGAAGAGCATCCTCTAAGAGAACCTCAGTATATTCCTTTTTGTTGTCACCAGCCCTTAAGACCCACCTTACCATCCCTTGGACTTGTAGTGGTTCATGCCGCCGCAGTACCAACCCGCAGCCGAGGCCGAGTATACGGTTATCTGCTTTGGGGAAATCACCAGCTATGGACTTGTCCCTGTAGTAGGGCAGAAATACTTGCCCTAAGACAAACTGTAGCTGGATTCAAAATCCACGGTTGTTTACACGGCCCACTGGTAGTAGAGAGGTGTGTAATGCATAGCCGATCTTCGCTGCAAAATCATCAATCCATTTCCACGAAACAGAAGGGATCTCTACGCAAAAAATCATCATTCGCCGCTGCCGTAGTGATTGTGGGATCTGCAATTCTTGCCCCACTGACCTATGCCGTGGATTATTCCAATTCCCGCTATAATTCGCGATACAGCGCTCAACATGGACATGGAAACTACGGAGCACACTCCAGGTATAGCAGGGACTACCGAGCAAATTCACGGCATAGCAGGAATTACAGATCGCACTCAAGGCACAACCGGGACTACAGAGCACACCCCCGATACAACAGAAATTACAGGGCGCATTCCCGATACAACAGGAATTATCGGGCTCACTCCAGATACGGAACACATTCCAGATACGCGGCGAATCCACGGCATAGCCGCCATATGTGGTTTAAATCCAATATTCAGGGAACACCGCGTATTGTGATCGACCTCAGTGATCAAATGGCATACTTCTATAAGGGCGGGCGTCTGGCCGGTATGTCCCCGGTATCTACTGGCAAACCCGGACACCGCACACCTACCGGTAACTTCCGTATTTCACAGAAGAAATACAGCCATCGATCAAATCTGTACGGTCACTACATCAGCCCACGGGGCTATGTAATGCGCAGCAATGTGGATGTGCGCCGCCACCGCAAACCTGCGGGTTCTCGATTCCGCGGGGCATCTATGGATTACATGATGCGTATCAATGGCCCCGTTACCATGCATGCCGGCCACGTCCCGGGATATCCCGCCTCTCATGGCTGTATTCGTATCCCCTGGCATATGGCTAAGATTTTTTATGCCCACGCCAAGGTTGGTACCAAGGTGTCCGTGGTGCCTTAAGTTGGAAGTAACAGGTAAATTTTTACCAACCATAAAAAAGGCGGACTATTTAGTCCGCCTTTTTTAATTAGGAGGCCTCGGCCTCTTTTCTCTTTGTTAAATCCATACGGGTAAAATAATCGTGCGCCGCTCGATTAACATGCCTTGCCAGCAATAAAGTAGACACCATTGTTGGAATCGCCATTACCGCATACATCCCGATGATGATGCTGTTTACCGCACTTAAAGAAGCCACCGCACCCAATATAATCAGCACCATGTAGAGTCCGGTATAAAGACCCTGCCAGCGGCCACCGAAAAGAAAAACATAGCACTTCATACCGTAATACCAGCAGGTAACGATAGTGCTGAAAGCCAGCGGAAGGACCATTAGCAGTAGCAAAATTGGGCCGAACTGCCCAAACACCTGAGAAAATGCCTGTGCAGTCAAGGTAACGCCGGCAATATCCCCTTCCTGCTGCCAAGCGCCAGTCAGTAGTATCACCAGGGCAGTGCAAGTGCAGATAACCAGTGTGTCTACAATGGGGCCCAGCATGGCAACCACGCCTTCTCGAACGGGCTCACGGGTTTTCGCTGCACCATGGGCCAAAGATTCTGTGCCTATACCCGCCTCATTGGAAAATGCGCCCCGGCTTACCCCTACTGTGATTACCGAACCCAGAGTACCTCCAGCAATAGCTTGACCACTGAAAGCATCCGAGAAGATCAGCGCAAATGCTGCCGGTACCTGCTCCCAGAAGCTGGCAATCACCACAAGAGTCATGCCCAGATAAAACAGTACCATGCCCGGCACTACTCTTGCGGAGAATTTACCGATACGCTGGATACGACCGGCAATAACGTAGGCCGATGCAACAGCAATTAATAAGCCAATAACAAAATCAAAAGTGAGTGAACCTCCGGGTGCTACCCAACCCAAGGGCTCAGCAAAAGACTCTCGCAATAGCTGCGTGGTTTGATTGGACTGAAACACCGGCAACATACCGCAGAGTCCCGCCACGGCAAACAGTACCGCGAGCGGCATCCAGCGTCGGCCCAACCCCTCGCGAATAACATACATGGGGCCACCTTGCAGTTCCCCGGAGGCATCGCGACCGCGAAACATCACCGCCAGCGTCGCTGTATAAAACTTGGTAGCCACCCCCACCAGGGCGGTTACCCACATCCAGAAAATCGCCCCAGGCCCACCAATCGTAATTGCGATGGCAACCCCAGAAATATTGCCAAGTCCCAGGGTTCCCGAAAGCGCTGTGGATAGCGCTTGGCTGTGATTCACTTGTCCAGGGTCATTGGGGTCATCGTATCGGCCACTTAAAAGCCCAATACTGTGCCCAAGATGGCGGTAGGGACGGCCACGAGAATAGATTAATAGCGCGAGGCCTCCACCAACGAGTAGCACCAATAAGGGGGGACCCCAGACAAAACTGGCAAAAGCCTCTAATGCCTGATCAATAGCAGGGAATATCGACATAATTTAATTCATTTCCGGTGAGATTCGCCCAGTCTAGGTACGCTCACACCAGACTGTCAAAATGCCGCCATAAAACTCCGCAGCCTCATAAATGCGAAAAATTTGGGAAAACCTGGAATCCCGGCAATAAAAAAGCCCCAAATAGGGGCTTTTTTAACAATCTTTTACAACTTTTTATCAAGCTGTAGTAGTTGCCTTTAATGCGGGCTCGGGTTCTGAACTCTCCCTCACCAGCGCCACCGATATAGCGCCAAGCAACATACACACCCCCGCCAGAACAATGATGTAAATTGCCTGGTTTTCGAAAACTGTTTTCAATATCAAGCCAGCTACCAGGGCAGAAACAATTTGTGGTGCGGCGATAGTGAAATTAAAAATCCCCATATAAACACCGGTCTTATCCGCCGGCAGTGAGTCGGAGAGGATCGCATAGGGCATCGCCAGAATAGCGGCCCAGGCAATGCCCACACCCACCATCGGTAGCAATAATCCCAGGGCGCCACTGGGTACGGAAACTTCTGTAATCAACAGATTCACCTGTGTGGGATCGCCCCCCTGGAAGAACAGGAAGCTGATGTATCCCAAACCGCCCAGTGCCAGCGATAGGGAATAAGTGAGCTTACGCCCCAGCACCTGAGACAAACGGGCCAGGACAATAGAGAAGATCGCTGCAAACAGGGAGTAAGCAGCAAAAATAATTCCTACCCAGTCACCGGCAGCACCCTTAGCGGCAGCGATATGTGCGGGAATTTCTTTGACACTTTCCAGATAGGCGGGATCAAACCACTTGGCTTCCACTCCCCAAACGTGTTGAGTGATCGCGGGCGTGGTGTAAACCCACATAATAAACAGGGCAAACCAGGAGAAGAATTGCACCAGGGCCAGCTGGCGCATAGTGCGCGGCATTTTAATTAGCAGCTGGAAAAAACCGATCAAGCGCTTTGCAAGTGGGGGTTTTTGCTGTCTCTCCCACTCAAGTTGTGCGGAGTCGAGACCTTTATAGGCATTGTACTGCTCCGGCGGATACTCCTTGGTGCGCAGCACAGTCCACAACACACTGCCCAGCAGCACTGTGGCGCCGATATAGAAAGCCCATATAACGGAGGGCGCCACCTCTCCCGCACGAGCGGTATTTTCCAGACCAATCACATTAGTCAGGATGAATGGCAACATGGAGCCGAAGATGGCGCCAATGTTAATCAGCAAAGACTGTATCGAGTAACCCAGGGTGCGCTGCTCTGATGGCACCATGTCGGATACCAGGGCGCGGAAAGGCTGCATGGTAACGTTAAAGGCCGCGTCCATCAGGGCCAACATAACGCCGCCAAAGATAATTGGGGCCACTATCGCCACCACAATCCCGGCATTGGGCATAAACGCCATCCCCAGGGCTGCGGCGATGGCACCAAAAAGGATAAAGGGGTTGCGGCGACCGAAGCGACTCCAGGTCCGGTCCGAAGCTGAACCCACGATCGGCTGTACGATCAGTCCCATGAGCGGCGCCACTATCCAGAATAGAGACAGGGAGTGAAGGTCCGCCCCCAGATCAGACAAGATTCTACTGGCATTGGCATTTTGCAGAGAAAAGCCAAATTGCACCCCGAGAAAACCTAGACTGACATTCCACACCTGCCAAAAGGGCAAGCGCGGTTGCTGGGCTTGCGGCGCAATGGCGCTGCTTGCTGATTGGGTCATAGAGGTCACCGCATCACTAGTTATGCTTATTCTGCCATTCTCACACGCTCTCCCGGAGCATCCATCCTCCCCCATAGGGGAGGATGCGGGCCAGATCCTTCGCTTTAGGATAAACTCAGGCCCATGCGTATACGCCGGGCCAACACGAAACTGTGAATCCTAATCAAGCAACTGAAGTCCCGCGCGATGATCCTAAAACTCCCACTCCTGCGCCTGGTGTGTCTCGCAGCTACACTCTGCCTGAGCGCTCAATCCCTGGCCGCTGAACAGCGCAACTACCGCGATCACACCATGAGCGAAGACTCACTAACTGTACAGACGAGTGAGGGCGAGGTCACCCTCACCCCGGTTGGTCCGTCAGCGCTATCGGTGCACTATCGCCGCGAAGGCCTGAAGCAGTTGCCCTCATTTGCGTTGGCCAGCGATTCTGCCGGCCGACCCGAGGCTACGCTGAAGCAAAAAGGGGACAAGCTCGTTTACCGCACTGGCTCGCTTACTGCAGTCATCCACAAGTCTCCCTTCCGAATCGAGTACTTGCGCGGTAGCGAACAAATCCTGAGTGAAGAGAGTGGTTTCTTTGCCACCGAGACGATGCGCGGATTCCGTTTCGCACTGTCGCCAGAGGAAAAACTGCTGGGCGGCGGAGAGCGGGTTATGGGGATGGACCGTCGCGGTCAACGCCTCCCTCTGTATAACCGTGCCCATTACGGATACACCACCGAATCCAACCAGATGTATTTTTCCCTGCCAGCAGTACTGTCCAGCAACAAATACATTCTGCTGTTCGACAACTCTGCCACCGGCACCCTGGATCTGGGCGCAAACGAAGAAGATATCCTGCAATTTGAAGCCGTAGCCGGGCGCACCGCTTACATCGTGGTAGCCGGTGATACTTATCCACAGTTGCTGGAGAATTATGTATCCACAACTGGCAAACAGCCCCTGCCACCCCGTTGGGCCTTGGGTAACTTCGCCTCCCGCTTTGGCTATCACAGCGAAGCTGAAGTCCGCGCAACCGTGGATAAGTTTGCCGAAGAAGATTTCCCCCTGGACGCCCTGGTGTTGGACCTCTACTGGTTTGGCCCAGATATAAAGGGTCATATGGGCAATCTTGCCTGGGACAAGGAAGCCTTTCCCGAACCAGAAAAGATGATGGCTGACCTTAAAAAATGCGGCATCAATACCATCCTGGTGACCGAGCCTTTTGTCCTCTCCACCTCCGAACGCTGGCAGGAAGCCGTGGCGAATAATGCCCTGGCCAAAAACCTGACCGGAGAACCCAAGCGTTTTGATTTCTACTTCGGCAATACCGGCCTGATCGATGTCTTCTCTGAAGATGGCGGCGACTGGTTCTGGAATATTTACGACGGATTATTGGAACAGGGCGTAGCCGGCTGGTGGGGCGACCTGGGTGAGCCGGAAGTTCACCCCTCCGATACCGTTCACGCAATCGGTATGGCCGATGAAATCCACAACGCCTTCGGCCACGCCTGGGCGCAATTACTGCACGAACGCCAAACGGCAAAATACCCAGAGCGCCGCCCCTTTATTATGATGCGCGCCGGTTTTGCCGGCTCCCAGCGCTACGGCATGATCCCCTGGACCGGCGACGTCGCTCGGGAATGGGGTGGCTTACAGCCCCAGGTGGAATTGGCTCTGAGCATGGGCTTGCTGGGTTTTGGCTACACCCATTCAGACCTGGGTGGCTTTGCCGGCGGTGAGAAATTTGACCGCGAACTCTATATCCGCTGGTTACAGTACGGCGTATTCCAACCGGTTTACCGCCCGCACGCCCAGGATCATATTGCTTCCGAACCGGTTTTCCACGACCGCCGCACCCGCGATATCCTGCGCGAATATGTAAAACTGCGCTATCGCCTGCTGCCCTACAACTACACCCTCGCCTTCGAAAACAGCCAGACCGGCATGCCACTGATGCGCCCGCTGTTTTTCGAAAACGAAAGTGACCTATCTCTCCTGGACTACAAGGATGCCTACCTGTGGGGTCAAGATTTCCTCGTTGCCCCAGTCGTGGAAGAAGATGTGGATGAGGTCGCGGTAAAGCTGCCCGGCGGCACCTGGTTCGATTACTGGACTGATGAACAATATTCTGGCGATCAGGCCCTGGTAGAAGTGAACCTGAAAACGATTCCTGTACTGGTGCGGGCCGGCGCCATTATTCCCACCATTGACGATGTCCACAGCAGTCGTGATTACTCCAGTAAAAACCTGACCCTGGACTACTACGCGCACTCATCAGCAGCAAAGTCCGAGCGCTATGTTTATGAAGATGATGGCGCTACCGCACAGGCTTTTGAAAAAGGCAAATACGAGAAGCTGCATTTCTCAGCTGAAAACAAACAGCAGGGTTTAACCTTCGCCTTTAATCGAGAAGGAGACGGTTATACCGGTATGCCGGAATCCCGCAAGGTCAATTTAAAGATCCACAACTGGCAACAAGTGCCTGCGCAGCTTGATGTTACCGGCGAATCCCTGCCTATTTTCGACAGTGAAAAAGACTTTGCTCAGGCACCCCGTGGGGCCTGGTACAACAAGCGCAAGCAGCAACTGCTGGTTAAATTTGACTGGCACAAAGAACCGCTGGATTTAATGCTCAAAAATCAATAATTCAGCAAACCGCTGTTCACTGACAAAAAAATTTAAAGTCATCAGGAAACAATGAAGAAGTTACATTCCCTGTTTATTGCCAAACTCCTTTCGGCTTCCCTACTGGGTGCTGCTCTATTCGGCACTGCCGGCTGCAGCCAGGATAGCAGCCCGGAAGAATTACAACCCGCTGAAAAAGTTGCGGAGAAAAAAGCCGTTATCTACCAAGTGCTACCGCGCTTATTTGGCAACACTAACAGTACCAACAAACCCTGGGGCACACTCGAAGAGAATGGTGTGGGCAAGTTCTCCGACTTTACCCCAAAAGCACTGAATGAAATCCACGCGATGGGCGCCACCCATATCTGGTACACCGGCGCCCTGCACCACGCGCTCGTCGGCGACTACACCGAATACGGTATCAGTAACGATGATCCAGATGTGGTCAAAGGCCGCGCCGGCTCTCCCTATGCCATCAAGGATTACTACAGCGTAAACCCAGACCTGGCCAATAACCCAGCAGAGCGATTACAGGAATTCCGCGCACTGGTGGAACGCAGCCACGCGGCCGGCCTGAAAGTAATTATCGATATAGTGCCTAACCATGTAGCCCGCGCCTATCATTCTCTCGATAAGCCCCAAGGCGTGCAGGATTTTGGAGCTGGCGACAACACCCAGGTCACCTATGCCCGCAACAACAATTTCTACTATGTGGTGGGCGAAGACTTCCGCGTGCCCGTTGCAGAAGACAGTTATCAGCCTCTCAATGGCGAGGCAAATGACCTTGTCGATGGGCAATTTATAGAAAGTCCAGCCAAATGGACCGGTAACGGCGCGCGCAGTGCACAACCTGCCATGCACGACTGGTATGAAACCGTCAAAATTAATTTTGGCGTTCGCCCCGATAACAGCAAGAACTTTTCTGAGCTACCCCAGGAGTATGCCGAGCGCGACTACCGGGCCCACGCCCAGTTTTGGGCAGACAAGAAAGTCCCGGATACCTGGAAAAAATTCCGCGATATCGCCCACTACTGGCTGGACTTTGGCGTGGACGGATTCCGCTATGATATGGCCGGTATGGTGCCGGTAGAATTCTGGAGCTACCTGAATTCCTCCATCAAAATGCGCAACCCCAACACACTGCTACTTGCCGAAATCTATACTCCAGAGCGCTATCGGGATTATCTGCAGCTGGGCAAAATGGATTATCTCTACGATAAAGTCGGTACTTACGATGCTATTCGTGCGGTCATGGAGAACAAGGGCAGCGCAGATAAAATCGCAGAGGTACAGGCAAGCCTGGTAGATATTTCCTCTCATATGTTGCGCTTTATGGAGAACCACGACGAGCAGCGTATTGCCAGCGCACAATTTTCTGGCAACCCAGAGGCAGGCAAACCTGCAATGCTGGTGTCTGCCACGCTCTCTCCAGCCCCTACCTTGGTTTACTTTGGCCAGGAGTTAGGAGAACCCGCCAACAAAGATACCGGCTTCGGCAAAGCCAGCCGCACCACCATTTTCGACTACTGGTCAGTACCCAGTGTGCGCCGCTGGAACAATGAGGGCGCTTTTGACACTGCACTGCTGACAAAAGAAGAAAAAGAGCTGCGCAGCTTCTACCAACGCCTGCTTAATTTCTCCAAACAGAGCCCGGCCTTACTTGGCGATTACCTGGACTTGCACAGCTACAACCGCAAGCAAAACTCAGGCTATGGGGAAAAACAATTTTCCTTTGCCCGCTGGAACGAACATGAAAAATTGTTGGTAATCGCCAACTTCGATAACAGGGCAGTGGAGTTTGATTTTCAGTTGCCTACAGCACTTCTAGAGGCCTGGAAACTACAACCGGGCAGCTACCTGGCTGAAAGCCAGATATCCAATAAGGTGGCAAACCTTATCTTGGAAAAAGACCAAGCCTCCACAAAGATCCAGTTGGCCCCCTACGAAAGCCATATCTTTGCAATATCCACTGCCCCCCAGAAATAGCCACTCAGCCCTGGAGGGGATTACTCCCCTCCAAGAGCGCTTAAGCACAGCAATTTATACCCACCCTACCCCCTTTCTCACAACATAATCCCGACAATTCCTAACCATACTCATCAGGTAACTCGCTTGACATAAACACTACTCCATGTATATTGCTCACAATTATATTGTGCACAATTTAAATAAAAGCCGAAATTGATATGCAAGGGGACATTATGAACCGACAACATAGCCGCTATTTTTCACTACTAAACCTAATTTTGGCTGCACTTTTAGCATCAGTAGCACTTCCTGCAATGGCTGAAACTAACAAGGCTGAACAGAGCGAAGCACCTATCCAGGTGACAAACGAGACTTTTAACTGCATCCGAGATATGACCAAGGTGCGGGGGTTTTATGTGGATAATTTACTGGGAGATCTGGATGGGACTCTAGAGGTCGCAAACTCCAGCACTGGAGGTGTTTATCCTCCTGGATCAGTGGTCCAGTTAGTACCCGGGGAAGTGATGGTCAAACACCAAAAAGGCTTTAACCCCGCCACTAAAGATTGGGAGTTTTTTGAACTGGATGTTTCTGAGGAAGGCAGCAAAATCCGTAAGCGAGGTTTTGTTGATGTAGTTAACCGTTTTGGAGGTAACTGCTTTGCCTGTCATGTCCAGGCCAAACCGCAGTGGGATTTAATTTGCGAGACCGGACACGGCTGTGAACCCATACCACTGACAAAAGAAATACTGGCCTTACTGCAAAAAACCGATCCTCGTTGTGAATCGAACCCAGAGTTAAATCAAGAAGAGATTGCAAAATTGCAGGCGTTACAACAAGCACTGCTGGCTAAAGAAAATAAATAACTAAAGAAGCCTGCAGACCAACTTCCTGGCCTGCAGGCTCTTATCAATTACAGTGCAATCACACTATAAATCATGGTTTGATCATTCACCTGCACCTTGTAGCTTCCGCTTACAGAAGTGTAGATATCAGACCCACCCTGCTCCAAGTCGCCATCGGAGTCGCTATCGCCGTAGTTTTCACTCCAGTCAGCATTAACATCGAACTTGAAACGCTGCTGCGATTGACCATCAAAATTTACCTGGATTTCCCAGGTGTTGTCGGCCACTAATTCCATAGCATCAGCACCCCAACTATTTGGTGTGCCACGGAAATAAAGTGAGGAAAAGTTGGATGCGTAACTACCACAGTCTGCACAGGTCAGGCTGTAGCTCAGGGTTTCATCATTAACCTCAACAATATAGGTACCTGATACATCGGTGTAGATATCATCCCCACCCTGCTCCAGAGAGCCGTCCGCATTGTTATCCCCGTAGTTTTCAGCCCAGTCACTGCTGACATCAAACTTAAAGCGCTGGTTACTGCTGCCATCAAACACCACAGTGGCACGCCAGGTATTATCTGCAACGAGGGTCATCGCCTGAGTGCCCCAGCTATTGGGCGTACCGCGGAAATTTAATGCCGTAAAGTTTTGAGCATAACCAGCATTGGGATCAGTCACGGTAATGGTTGCCGTAGCACTATCGGTTAAGCCATCGTTGTCAGTAACAGTGACTGTCTCGGTATAAGTGCCCGCACTGGCGAAGCTCAAAGTTTTCGAGGAAGAACTACCACCACTGCTCCAGCTATAGGAAATCACACTACCGTCGCTATCAGTAGAGCTGCTGGCATCCAGGGTGACACTCTGATTGACTTCTATTGTGCTGGATACTGGAGTCACACTTGCAGTGGGTGCTTGCTGGGAAGAGACCTCGGTGATCGAATAGGCCAGAGTCTCATCATTTACTTCAATTAAGTAGTTACCGGTTACAGAGGTATAGATATCTTCTCCGGTTTGATCCAGCGTGCCATCAGCACCATCGTCACCGTAATTTTCGGCCCAGTCACCATAGATATCCAACTTAAAGCGTTGGTCCGCCTGGCCATCAAAATTAACCACCAATTGCCAGGTATTATCTGCTACCAATTCAAAAGCCGTCGCTTCCCAATTATTTGCTGTGCCACGGAAATAAAGGCTGGGGAAACCTGTACCAGAACATTCATCACCACAGGGACCAGATAGCTGCCCACCGTGAATGGCAGCAGCGGAATAAGCTGCAACATTGAAAGTTGCATAGCCATTGCTGCCTACGGAAATAACGTCGCCGCTGCACTCATCATCTCCCGCCAGGACATTGCAGTAGTCCCCAGCAGGAAGGCCTGTATACAGTGTCTGGCTGAGAGAGTTGCCCTCGTTATTGATAACGACATAGCCTTTATCACCGCGTCCAAAGGCAATCTGGTTATCTCCGTTATCCCACCAATTTTCCATACTGGTGCCGTCGGTGTAGTTACGGAAACCCACCATATTGGCAATATTGCCCCATCGGTGCTGACATACCCATTCGTTGTTTTCACAACTCTCCGGACCAGTATTGGGGGGACCAATATCCGTATCGGTAAAGTCATAACCTGACATTACCTTCGGATAGCCATAGGGGTGTGCCAACATAAAAACATTGGCCAGGTTATACTTGTAGCCATCGTGATAGGTCAGGTTACCGCCACCCCCGTGGCCACGTTCACGATCGTGGTTGTCAATAAAGTGAACTGCATCGCTGGAAGATAAAAGTCCCCAACTCTCGCCAATACTGGCGAGGTTTTTAATTTGTCCGTTAAAATTACTCGCTACATCAGTGCCGTACTTAAATTCAGTCACACGGCCCAGGAATGTATAATTTGATGGCTGGATTTCAGAGGCTTCGCCAGCTGCGCCGATAACTTCAGAAAAGATCCAGGGATTACCAGCTTTACTCATGATGCTGTACATATCGCTGGGAGACATATGCTTAACCGCATCTACACGGAAACCATCAACGCCCATACCCTGTAATTTATTTAGGTAATCGGCCAGGGTCTGCTGAACATAACTGGAACCAGTATCCAAATCTGGAAGTCCACTCAAGCGGCAATTCCAGACATTATTTGCATCGCTATAGTTATCAATAGTGCAATCGGAGTGATAATCCCAAGAGGAAAACTCACCGGGGTGATTCAACAGTGTCCACTCGGTGCCACCCCAACCCGTGCCTCCACCATTCCAGGCCGCCGTATGGTTGATGACTACATCTGCGTAGACTTTTACACCCGCCGCATTACAGCGGCTGATCATGCTCTGTAACTCAGCCTCAGTACCGCTGCGGCTGGTCAGGTTAGTGTAGGAAACCGGCTGGTAGCGCGCCCACCAGGTGGAGTGGCTGATATGTTCATGGGGCGGGGAGATCTGCACCGCATCAAAACCTTTCGGCCCCAGGAACTCCTCACATTCACTGGCGATATCATTCCAGCTCCATTCAAACAGGTGTACAAAGGCTGTACCTGCGCTGGCATGGGTACTGGAAATGGCTCCGAGTACGATACTCGCGCCTCCCAGAAGCCCTTTTAACGGAAATTGTTTTTTCATTTTAGCTTTCCTTTTTCTCTCATCTGTAGTCGTTATCTTTTTTGTATAAAGAGAACCCCGGAGGCAGTTGCCTACCAATGATTAATGGTTCTCCATTTCTACATAAGTAGGGTCAACTTATAAGCACACCTTTTCCCAGGCACTTGCAAATACTTGGATTGCATTCGCCCCACAGTAGGGGCTAGAAATATTCTCCTCAGGCGACACAACCAATAGGCATTCGCTCAAGAAAAGAATCTGTGGGAAGCACCGCAAGCGGCGAAGAAAAGTTCAGGCTTATCATCACAGGTGACCATTTATTATTTTTTGCAATTCAAGCCGGATATTTGGAAACCCCAACTACGCAGTATCTAAACCGCTGGATTTCAATACCCGACCAATTGATCACTCATCCTGAGATATCCACAGACCACCAAAGGCATCAATAAACCGGTAGTGTGTGAACAGATACCGAACAGCAGCGGTAATATGCACCTCCTGTGCTACTGCAAACCCGAAATTACAACTATTCGGGCATTTGGAAGGCTAATAATCAGTGCTTGAGAGCACATCCTCCCTATAGGGGGCGTAGTAGATATTTGTGCTACAGGTCTAAATAGCGAAGAGAATTTGGCTTTTAAGACCAAAATTTAAACAGACGGGAAAACAGAATCACTCACAACTCTAGCTTTAAATGCTTGAAGTAATGACGGTATGTGAGCACTTCTTAGCGATGACTCTAGATAGATAGAAATTAATACCCCAGATATTTCTTAGTTATTCCATGAGCATAATCGCAGTGTTCATCAAACTCACTTACAGGCCAATCTCGAAACTCCAGTAGATCCTGACCTATTTCTGATATCTCATCAGATAGCTCAAGTTGAGCCAACCAGTTTGCAAGAATTGCACCCACACCCTAATTGGCACCAATCAGGATTCCGCTAATAGAGCCTGTAGAATCTAAATCGCCATCGTGATTAACAGCCATCAGCAACGCTTCTTTGAAGCTTGGAGCTTTAAGGGCACAGTAAACTGAAATAACAAGAGCCTCTTCAGCCACCCAACCTTCCCCCACCTGTTCAATCGCCCGACCTCAAGGTCTATCTCCACGAGCAAGCTCTTCAGCCAACTCTATAGCTATAGCGTCTCCATATGATTTGGATGTTTACACAGCTCCGTTATAGCTGTAGTAATGCCTTGTTTACCGTAGTCTAGAGTAATATTGCATCCAGGATATCGAGAAAATCGACATAATCCTGCATTATGTGCGCTGGGCTTACAAGAAATTACTCGACTGTTCGACAAGTGTAAATGGAGGCAGTAATTGAAATTTAGCAAGCGGCAAGTAACTTTTCTTTCACTTGCCTTATTATCTGGATTTGTTGCATGGTACGCTCTCGGTGCTGCATCTTCTTGTGCTCATTTTGATATTAAAGATTTTTGCAAAGGCGTATTTACTGTTGCACAAGATGAAATGGTGCTAAGCGAAAAGTTAAACTGCTTCCGGCTAGCCGAGTTATCTAGTTCGCTATGCGACTACACTTTCAAACTGGGTATAGGTGCGCTAGCCCTGGGTATATCGACGTTAATAATTAGCATTAGAGAATTAATCTACTCAAATGTCGTAGACAACTGGAATATCGAAAATTCATAATAAATTAATGAAAGTCACTCCGACAGGGCTGGAGCTTCACTTCGCAGTTTCTCTGTAACGCTTAAACCTTTTATAGCGCGTTATGAGCCAAGTAGAATGAATAAAGAAATTGCTAATTGATAAATAGCATATAACTAGTCAATGAACTACTCCTCTTCGACATTTCAGGACTTACATTTCGTCTAACTACGTTTTAGGTACACAATGTGGTTACCTCAATACTCAGAGACTAGATTTGTGTCAGTTTAGTCAGTAGCTAAAAATACGTATAACAAGCGACGGTACAAATACACGTTTTGCGTTTTGGACTCTCTACAAGTCGCTAGCAAAAGGAGCGGGCGTTAAACATAGAAACTTTCTAAAAACACTTCAATTTGTCACTTAAACACCCAAATCACTTAGTTTATCTACCTACCTCCTACAGCAGATGTGGCAATCTGCCATACAAAACCTGCTATGCATCTAAGCTATTGCGGTAGATAATTTTGATTAGTTCCTCAGACTGCAGGCTCAAGTTTTGGCATAGTGTATCTGAAGGAAATTACCTTACAACTTGGCACCATAGCTTCATTCAAGTGTGATCTCACCTTATCAGTAGAGAAAGTAATGTATTTTCCTTGTAAACTTACCGGGCAGTGAACATGTAGTTCATTCCATCTGCACTAACTATAAAACCGCTCAGCCGGTAACTGAAATAGACAGCTAGGGCTCGATCCCTACTGTGAAGCTTCAGCTTTTATATTCAAATTAAGGGGAAAAGGATGAAATTTTTCAAAGGGATAAAGGTATTTTGCCTTGCAGTGACACTTTTAGCTTTATACGGATGTGGTGTCGCACACGTAAAAACAGACGTTCAAGCGCAAAGTTTTGAAGACTATAAAAATATATTAATACAAGACGTAAGGGTGTACTCAAATGAAAGTGCAGCCAAAAACAATAGTGCCCTACAGGAAAAAATGAAAAGTTGGGAGCTCCATACCCGCAGTGAACTCGAGGAATTTGCCAGAGAGAGCGATTATCAACTCGTCAATTCCTTAGATGAAGCTGAAGGCAAGACTTTGCTCGTTGATCTTGATGTGAAGGTTCAATACGGAAATCGCGCATTGCGCTGGGCTGTTGGCTTTGGCGCAGGAAAGGGAGGCGTTGACTCTGTCCTGACTGTTAAGGACTCCGAAACCGGTGATGTTAAATACAAGGCTCACGCCGATAGTGATCTGTCCGTGGGCGGTGCAGGTGGAGATATTGGCGCTGTACTTAAGAAAAATATCAAAGCGCTCATTGACCAGTATCGGGAAGTCTAAACCTTACGAATTGAGCACTAGGGACGCGCGTATAGTGCGCGCTCCCTCTTCACCGAGTAAGTTTCTTTGGGAAAGACTAAAAGAACCGATCACGGCTTAACTCAAAGAGCCTGTAGCCGATAGTTACTTATGGTGTTGTAGTTAGCCCCCCACTCTCTAAGTAATTCCAATCCCAACATACTCCAACCAGCTCTCAATAACGCTACCAGGCAAGAATACATTTTGAATTCTGGTCACCCGCATTTTGGTTGTGGTAGGGCTTGCACGCGCTACCTATAAACTTGATCTACCTCAATACCCCCACCCCCAACTTCGCCATTATGCGCAACAAAATTATTCGATGAGATAGGCGCCAAATTCGACAAATGGGACAGTCAGGTACTCGGGCTGACCACCCCATCATGATAGATTAGACCTCTTGGTCAACTGCAGGTCGCACTGGCCAGTAACACGCTTAGTTGAGGAGAAAAAATGGAGCAGCAAAGCACCGTATTCGTTGTAGTGGACCCTAACGATGAGAAGCATGTAGCTCTGGAGCGAGCCCTGATCACTTCACGTGGACGCAATCCTCAGCCGCGACTGGCTGTATTCGTCGCAGTTGATGGTGAAGCGGTGGATACCCGTGCAGTTAACGACCACCTATTTCGCGATGAGTCGTGGTTCCGTGAACAAATTCGTGAACCCATCTCAGAAGCTGGTCTTTCCTGTGAGATCACTGTTTGCTGGTCCAGTGATTGGCAGGCGGCCATCGTGCAGGAATCAAAGCGTTGCAACGCAGAAATGATCTACCTACCAGTACACGCGAAGAGCAGCCGTCGCTTTACCTTCGCCGAATCCAAATGGCGAGTCCTGAAAACAGCGCGCTGCCCAGTGGTATTGATTCGCCCCGGCGCCAAGGATGAGCGCAAAGTTGTATTGGCTACCGTTAACTACCAGGCAAAAACCCTCGAGCAGCGCGAGCTCAATCGCCAGATCAGCGAACGCGCGACCTATATCGCAGGTCATTACGGAGCAGAGCTACACCTCGTAAACGCCTTCCTGGATTCCATGCTCTACCCAGATCGCGGTGCTTTGGCCAAGCTTGCCGATAAAACCGGTGTCCCCACCCATCGCATTCACGTAAAGCGCGGCTATACCAGTGATGTTGTTGAGGATGTGGCCCGTGAGATCGATGCAGACCTGGTCGTGATGGGAACCATGAATCAGTATGGCGAGACCGGTTCATTCCTGCGTGGCAATACTGCCGAGCGTGTAATTGGCCAGTTAGACGTTGATGTGATGGTATGTAACCAGTTCACTACAACAACGATGGATAACGATTAAGTCATCCCATTTTCAAGGATGCTGAAAGCCCCAGCAGTGCTATCTGCAGGGGCTTTCTTTTTTGGATTTACTGCGATTTAGCAGATAGCAGTAGCAGAGTTCCCTCTGTATCGAAATTCACCCTGCCATCCTCAACTTTGGCTCGCTTACCCGAGTAGTAATCGGTCAGTTCGATACCATCGGCAAACACACCTTTAACTGATACGCTCTTCTCACCCCCGGACAGTTCCATCGCCACAACTACCGGCTGCTCACCAGATAAGGTGCGGGAGAATGTATAAGGCTTATCCTCCAGCTTCTGGTGTACACCAGCGCCTACTGCCGGGTGCGATCGCCGAAACTGCCCAAGCTTCTGCCAATGAGCCAGCAATGCACGGGTTTCCGGCTTTTCCAAGTCATCCCAGTTCATATTGGTGCGCATAGAGGCGTCGCCAAATGCGCGATCATCAATCATGGGGCGCGCCAGTTCATCACCGTAATATATCTGCACTGCACCGGGCGCCAACATCAGTTTACTTGCGGCACTCAGTGTGTGCTGACGCTCGCGGTCAAATGAGTGATGGTCATCGTGGGAGCCTAGATAATTCAG
Organism: Microbulbifer sp. MKSA007; assembly: GCA_032615215.1. Taxonomy (NCBI): domain Bacteria; kingdom Pseudomonadati; phylum Pseudomonadota; class Gammaproteobacteria; order Cellvibrionales; family Microbulbiferaceae; genus Microbulbifer; species Microbulbifer sp. MKSA007. The sequence goes on from CP128433.1 coordinate 4,793,648, forward strand.
GACACCGAGCCCTTTTAGTTCACCACTGTTCAAGGAGGAGGAATAGCTGGAGAAAATATCCTCCGCTGGCTTGCCCGCAACCTGGGCAAAATCGAAGTTAATCAGACTGTCAAAACCGTACTGATAAAAGTCCACTTTCCGGTCGCTATAATCGTAAGAGCGACCAACACTGGGACCAAAGTTGTTAACGCCGAAATGGTAAACCTCACCCACCATAAAGAAATTGCGATCGTCCAATTTCTTCTTTGGATTCTCAGCCTTCCACTCCGCCAGGGCTATATCCGCTTCGTTTTTCAGTATTGCCCAGGCTTGTGGCTCTACGTGTTTGACGGTGTCCACACGAAAACCATCGACACCGTATTCACGCACCCAGTCGGTTAACCACTTGATCAGGTAATATTTGGGGGCGCGGGGATAGCCAGTGCGCTCGAAAAAGGCATCCAGTTCACGATGCTCTTGCTGCAGGCGGCCTTCTTTTTTCCACTTTGCCACCAGTTGTGGCGGCAACTCGACATCTTTCTCGCTCTCCGTGAGGATATCCGTCAGGTTCGCGTGAATTGCACACTCAACATTGCCGGCATAGTCAGACCAATCGCATTGCTGGCTATTACGCAGCCAACTCGAGGGCCATCTGGAATCCTGTTCAGTGACTGGCCCGGTGTGATTGAGAATTACATCCAGCAATACGCGAATCCCCTGGCTGTGAGCTACCTCAATCAATTCCGCCAGGTCTGCTTCAGTACCAAAGTTGGCATCTACGGCAGTCCAGTCCTTAGGCCAGTAGCCATGGAAAGCGTAGGTGCGTTTATCGGACTCATTGTAGCCATGGATGTTCTCAATCACCGGGGCCATCCAGACAGCATCGACTCCAAGATCATTAAAATACCCCGCTTCAATTTTCTCGATAACGCCGCGCAGATCCCCTCCCTCAAAGCCACGCAGGTATGCCGCATCGTCTTTGCGGCCGTAGGGGAAGTCATTGCTGCTATCGCCGTTATTAAAACGGTCCGGCAACATAAAATAGACTGTCGCATTGCGCCAAAAAGGATCTACCGGCTCTGCAGCCACGGCAGCTTGTACACCACCCAGCATCAGGCCAATCAATAAGCTGGTGAATTTTCCCATTGTTCTCTCTTTTATTCGCCGCTCAGAATTATTCAGAAGCTCCCCAGGCCACTCTAATAGGCCCAGTAAATCAAACATCCTCCCGCGCGGGGGCGTAGGTGCTGCGCAGGGTATAAGACCGGCGATAAGGTTGTGCAATTACCCCATAGTAAAACTATTTTGCGAGCGGCGCTTTTGCAGAGTAATGTAAAACCAGCAGATCGCGAGAAACCGCAGCGCTTTGTCGTGGTCCAAGCGTCACATTCTGTTAGCAGTCAAAGGAGGCAGGGAATGTCGGAACAACAATCTAGGCAAGGGTGGATCATCGGCATTATTGTGGTGGTCGTTGTCGCTGCAGCAGCCTATTGGCTCTGGACCGGCGAGGAAAAGAAAAAAGAAATTCCCACCATCGGTGTTGTCGAAGAACCCCAAACTGCTCCCGAGCCGGAAGCCCTGGCACAACCTGAGAGCCAGGAACCAGCCCAACCGCCCGAGGAGCCGGTCATTGAAGAGGAGCCCGGCAGAGAGCCGCCTCCCCCTGAACGAGAGCGACAAGGCCGCATATGACGAGTTAATGTCATTGGCACCCGACGGAGCCCTGTCCCGCTGGCTGGTACCCGACGAAGTAATACGTAAATGGGTGGCCGCTGCCAACGCAGCATCCCGTGGTGAGCTGATTCACAAGCATCGCCCGCTGAAAACCATTCGCGGCCCCATCATCGTTACCGGGTCATCCGCTGAAGGCTACCAGCTATCCCCGGAGAACTATCGCCGTTACGACCAACCAGTACGATTGTTCGCACTGGCTAACACTGATGCAATCATCACCTTGTATCAATACTGGTACCCCCGTTTAGCCCAGGCCTACGGCGAGCTGGGGATTCGCAACAAGTCATTCCACCAGGTGGTGATTGGAGCAATCGACAATGTACTGGCAGCGCCAGATGTTGAAGGCCCTATTCAATTGATACGCCCGTCGGTGTATTACAAATTTGCCGATCCAAAACTGGAAAAACTCCCTGGAATACAAAAGCTGATGATCCGCATGGGCCCCGACAATGCAGCCCGAGTTAAGGAAAAGCTGAAAGAGATAAAGGCTAAGCTCGAAGAAATGCCCGTTCAGGAGCAAACCCAATAAGCAGATCTCAGGTCACTCAGCTTACAAGCTGGGTGGCCTCCCACCTTCAAGATTCGGTTGTTTTTTAACCACTTTATCGCCTGGACACAACAAACCCTGCCTTCATCAATTTGAACCTCCGAAAAACTTATTCAAAACGCCAGCGGTCATACCCATCCGATACTCAGCCCATAGCCATTGGGGTATATTACCGGCTGTTCACTAAACGATCCCAACACCAAGCGGTAACGGAGCGCCGCTGCCAAACGGCAACAGGCACTGCCCTATAGGGAAAGATCCAGGGTTCAACAGGAGCGAATCAATCGTAGGGTGCCCTGCGTGCCCCTTCTGCTTACTCCCCACCCAAGATCTATTCTGTCTCCGCCGGTATAGGCTGTAGATAACAATCGAGGCTCATTTTGAAATATCGTTCCTTCGGCCAAATTCTGGCTGTGACTCTCTTATTTGCTGTGTCGCTGGCCCAGGCTACCCCTGAAATTAACATAGCCCCAACACCCACTTGGGTGGATGCCGTCGATCTCTCGAGTAGTGTCACTGCACCCGAAGGCAGTGTTAGGTATCACCTGAGTAACTCCCAGATATCCCATACGAACGAACAACACCAATACTATTTTCAGCTGGTGATGGAGCCCCTCAATCAGCAGGGGGTTAAACAGGTATCGGAACTGAACATTAGTTTTTACCCCGCGTTCCAGCAGCTGGTCGTTCACGAAATTACCGTAACCCGCAATGATCAAGTGATTGATCGCCTGGACAAACAGGACTTCAAGTTATTCCAGTCTGAGCAGGAGCTGTCCAGCAAACTCTACTCTGAAATGTGGAATGCGCTTTACATTCTTGAGGATATCCGACCCGGTGACAAAATCTCCTACGCTTATACACTCGAGGGAAGCAATCCTATTTTTGAACGCGGGGATTTTGGTACTTTCTACTTGTCATGGCCGGATGCCATCGACAGGCGCTATGTAAAAATTACCAGTGACAACAAGCTCAATTACCGTTTTAACAATGAAAAAGTACCGGTGAACGTTACCCGCAATAACGACACTTACCAGTACACACTGGACCTGAAGCAGGTGTCTCCGATACTTCAGGAAGGGGAATACCCTCACTGGCATGACCCATTCAACTACATCCAATATTCAGGCTATAACAGTTGGGCTGAAGTAAACGACTGGGCAATGACACTCTACGATATTGACCTCTCCCTGCCACAGGAACTCACCCGGCAATTGGATCAATGGCGTGCAGAGGAAGGCCTTGAGGGAGCTGTCAGCAAGGCTATTGCCTACGTTCAGGAGGATATTCGCTACTTTGGGATCGAGTTTGGAATCAACTCACACCAACCGCGAACGCCGAGAGAGACTTTGGATAAGCGCTATGGCGACTGTAAAGACAAGGCCATATTAATAACCGCCATGTTGTCTCACCTGGGGGTTAACTCTTACCCCGCTTTAGTGTCTTCAGGACGCGGTCGTGACCTTGCCAATGATATCCCCTCTCCCAGTTCATTTGATCATGTAATCAGCGTCATTGAGCTCAATGGACAAGATTATTGGGTTGACGGCACCGCTTCCGGACAGGGCTCCAATATCAAGAGCAAAGGCTTCTTTGATTATGAATTGGCACTCCCCATTCGAAAGGGAACCCGAGCATTAAAACAAGTAACCACGATTTATCCCGCCAACGGCACTCTGCAACTGGATGTCACCGAAAATTTTGAAATCAATGCCGGTGCCAATACCGCAGGGCTAACTGTTGAGTCCACCTACAGCGCTCTCAAAGCGGAGCAGATGCGTCAATTTTTCCAGTCAGCAGACTCTGAATACATAAAGAGTAATTACGCAAACTTTATGGCAACTTACTACCCCGGTATTGAAATCACATCCAATATCAAGCACCAGGACAATCGGGGTGAAAATGTACTTCAGGTATCGGAGCTATATGAGATCAGTGATTTTGCCGAGTTGAACTCTGCTCGGAAGATTTTCTCACTGTATGGCTCCAGTATCGCCTCTTATATTACCAGCCCCCAGAAGCGTATTCGCCAGAGCCCATTAGCGCTGGCACATCCTGTGGATATCAACCACAAAGCAGTAGCCAAAATTACTGGAGAGGTTTTATGGAGAGAGGAATCCCAGGATCTACAGATAGACAATCCCTGGTTCACCTTCTCCAGAACCTCCGATCATATTGGCAATAACATCTCGGTGAACTACGCCTTTAAATCCAAAGCGGACCATGTCCGCAATACGGATATTGCCGAGTATATGGAGCAACTCGATAAACTGGATGAAGCACTTCAATATCAGTTCTGGGCCAAGGGCGATAATTCGAATACTCAGGAAACCAGCAAGGCAATGAAAAACCTGGTTAAGTCACTGATCAGGAAGTAAATAATGAAAAAATTCCTTTTTGCCCCCGTTATTTACTTACTGGCCTCTTGTGCGGCCCACACTTCCATCGAACCCGGCGATAGTGAAATAAGGCGGCTAACCGAACAAGTTGCTAGCGCTCCAGATACAGTTGCTTATGAGGATTTCTGGGTTGCCTATCTTGAGTCTCAGCAACCCCTGAATAATATCGCGGCCAGAGAGCGCTACCAGGCGGAGCTATCCGCGATTGAATCTGGGGATAAGTCTTGTGAAGCCGTGGACTGGAAGGCCGTAACAAACAACAACATCCTGTCACTAACGCCCCATCTCAGCGCTGCAGAATGCTATGAGTCTGTGGGACAGTTAGAAGCAGCCAACTACCATAAAAACCTGTTTGAATTTATTGCTACTGGTATCCTCTCCGGACGCAGTGGTGAGTATAGCTACAGTGCCTTTGAGGTCGGGAGCTGGGCAGATGCAGAAGACCTGCTCACCATATCCGGCTATGAAATTATTGATAGCTATTTTGAATTTGCAAATAGTCGCAATGCTATATACCGCGTTTATAACGTAAAGGAAGTAGGCGGCTATCAGGTATCGAAAATCTACTTCGATAATGCCCGCTTTCTACACCGACTGCTCGCGATCCGGTATCCATTTGCCGGCACATCAGATCAGCTCTATACAGATGTGATCCAGGTACTAGCCTCTACAGATTATGCCGCTCGACACGCCGAAGGCATTGTGTTTCATGCGGAGGGGCAGTATCCACAGGCTGAACAGGCTTATCTGGACGCTATTGTTATGGGATCCATTTCCGCCAATATCAGTTTAGGGCGGCTGTGTCTGAGTGGCAAAACTGAAAAATTTGCAGTTAACGAGTGCGCACAATTATTTGTTGCTGCTGCGGATCTGGGGCTCGAAGAGGCGAAGGTTTACCTAGCCTATATAGCCTTTATGGGCCTGGGAATTGATCCGGATAAAGAATTAGCAACTTCACTACTCTCCAGTGCCGAACAACACTTGAAGAAAGGCCAGGCGGAGTATGAACTCTACTCCCTTTTTGCGTCAGAGGAATTTAACTCAGCTAATGAATCCGGTGCTACACAATTCTTGCAAGCCAGCGCTAATAAAGGTTACCCCGTAGCCCACTTTACCCAGGCTATTGGTTACCTTGAACAGAATGATTACTATCAATTTGAACAGCTTATTCAAAAAGCTTCCGGTAACGGCTTTTCCCCAGCCCAGTTTTTTTATGCCAGCTACCTGCTGGAGAAGAAAAAAGAAACTAGTAAAGGCATGGCGCTTCTCAATGAGGCTGCAATTGCAGGAAACCCCGCCGCACTCTTTGAGAGAGGGCGTATCACACAACTAGGCGCCCATGGCCAACCGGTTAATATCAATCAATCTATCAGGGACTATCAAGCTGCGGCATATCGCAATCATCTTCCTGCACAATTAAAAATGGGGATCCTGCATTCCAAGAATATTATTGCAAATGCCAACGCCGATATTGCCTATGCCTGGTATTTATTGTGTGGACGGGCCGGCCACCTGGAGTGTATTACCAATATGGGTTACTCCGCCGAAAATGGTTATGGAGTGGAACAAAACCCGACCCATGCAGCACAACTTTATAGGCTCGCAGCTGCGGAAGGCTCAGCCAACTCCAGTGCCAGGTTGGCCGGACTCTACGAGGCAGGTAACGGAGTAGAAAAGGACCTGGAACAGGCAATCTATTATTACACTCAAGCAGCAGAGAGGGGATTAGCAAGCGCTATGAATAAGCTGGGGCTCATATATTTGGACTCCGGTAGTGATTCTTTCAACAACTATCCCGAGGCTCTTCATTGGTTCGAGCAGGCAGCGAATCAAAATTCAAAGTATGGATACTTTAACCAAGCCCGTATGTATGAACAGGGGCTTGGTGTAGAAGTTGATCTAGATCGAGCAATGTCACTCTACGAGGAAGCCTCAAAGAGAGGGCACGGCATAGCTTCACTGAAAATTGCTGAGGCCTATAGTCAAGACGATAATCCAGGAAAAAACCTTGATCAGGTACGTTACTATTTGAAATTAGCTACTGAACAGAGTGACGACCAACAATTGAAAAAAATCCTGGAAAACTGCGCTGACACCGAAGAGTGCAATGTCTCACACTTAAAACAGTTTCTGAGTGGACTCCCTGCAGAATAAGATTATTTTTGCGGTCGACTATTCACAGCGAATAGTTGACCGCGTTCAACTTTATTTTGCCAACAGGATCCCAAACCACTCTTTTTCCTACCTTAAAATCCTCAACTATTTTCCGACCTATTTTCTTTATTTTTATTGACAAAAATTTCTAGGTGCGACCGATAGCACCATTTTTTGCTCAAGCAAAAGATCAGCCTCAAAAGCAAGCCAGCCATCACAGAATATGACTGACAGCTCTTTATACTCCGCGCCAATTACATTTGGTTTAACGGATCTATCGAGGCGATATGACCTATTCACTGAAGTTACTCACGGCTATCAGTTTATCTGTATTTCTTACTGCTTGCGGTGGGGGCGGAAGCTCCGATGACAACGAACCTGACGGCACTCCAGTAAGCAGCGATAGCGATTCAGGGGCAAACTCTGACGGCGATGATGACGATGGCAATACTGGCTCTGATGATGACAGCTCCAGCTCTGATGATGATGACAGTTCAGATTCGGATGACGACGACGGCGATGATTCCCCTAGCATAAGCGGTGACAACGGCAGCGTCAGTGAAGATGTCGAGACAACGGTTTCAGGGCAACTAGTCGATAACTCAAACAGCAATCAAACCTTTGAATCCGGAAATTTTCAAGGGACTTACGGAGAGCTTAAAATATCCAGCGATGGCAGCTGGACCTATACCTTGGACAGTGAACTATCCGATCCAATTGCTGGCTCAGAATTAGTGACCGACGCATTTAATATTGGTATCGGCTCCAGTGATTCAGAAGCCACTATATCCATTTCCATAACCGGTTACGACGATGCCTACACGTTCAACCCCGCCAGCCCACTGGCCACTTTGATTGTTGAAGGTAAGGAATTTTCTTCAGGAACATTCCTTTTGGAGGATGTCGATGGCAATACTCCGGAGTTTGTCGAGGAAACTCTTAGCGGATCCTACGGCGATTTCAAGTTATACAGCAACGGAGATTGGGAATACAGCCTGAATAATTCTGCAGACAGTTTAAAAAATGGTGAAACGACAGAAGATACCATTTCATTCCAACTTAGCGATGGCACTACTCAATCGATTACCTTCTCTGTCGTCACTTTAGAGCCTGATGAAAGCAGTATCGTATTCATTTTCATGAACTTCTCTGATGCTGTACCTACAGATACCACTGATATCTCTGATATTGCAGATATGGTCTTTAACGATGAAGACTCTCTCGATAATACCTACCTAAAGAATTCATTGGGACAACTAAAATTCCTGCGCCATCGCATCAGCGACAGCTCCCTGGAGCATTACTGCTATGGAGAAGGTAGCAATGAAGACAGCTCCATTGACTGTATCATTTACAACATCCCAGATAACCAAGACGGTGGCACTTTAAGTGTTGACGATGCGGCAGCCCGCTCCAGCCAGGGAGGAGAATATACAGACGGAGGATACACTTGGCGTGACAATGCAACAGAATGGGCGGAAACCAATTTAGTTGATAACAATAACAACCCTATCAACCTAAGCGACTGGCGCCACCGTGTTTACATCTACCCGCCAAAGGCCAAGAGTGCTGGGCTGGTTGGGGCTGGTGTCGCCTCTGTTGGTGGTAAGTGGAGCATCGTTACCGCTTATACAGACCAGATAATAATGGGCCATGAACTTGGCCACAATATTGGACTCAGCCATGCCGGCAATGATGACAACAACGATGGCGATACCTTCGATAGTGGCGAAAGCGAGTATGGAACAGATGGGAGCTTTATGGGGAATGCCTGGACTTCGCGCTTATTTGGCAGTGGTCACCGAGAGTACATGGGCTGGTATGATTTATTCCCCGAATATACCCAAACGGTAACCCAGAACGCCGGCAGCACCGAAGAGGTGGAGGTTGAGGCTATTGAGCTGACTGCGGGAGAGCTCTCAGGAAACCTGCCCCAGCAGCTGAAAGTTGAGAGTGCGGGTAGTCAGAATGGAGAAGACTACTACTACGTGAACTACCATGTAGGCCATGACATACTGAACCCATCGTCTCATATGGAAAATTCAGTATCTGTTCATTATCTCGATAATAGACTCTTTAACCATGTAGCAGAACTCAAGGAGCCAGGAGATAGCTTTACCGACTCAAATATTGGCTTAACCATTGAGTTTCAATCTGTGGCCTCAGACAAACAGTCGGCCACTATCTTAGTCAGTTACAGTGATTAGACTGTAAATCCGTTACCGTAGGATAAATACTATGAAAAAGTTCATTCTAATAGCGTTTGCATTGAGCTTCTCCCTGTTTGTACAAGCAGAGGAGATTGTAACTGGCACCTTGGAAGAAATTATCTCTGAAGATTTTGAAACGGGAAAATCCGAGCGTAAGTTTTCCCTGAAAGATGAGCAGACTGGCCGCTACTTTTTCCTGGATGCCGATGAGGCCAAGCTCAAAGGTATGAAATCTGGAGATCGAGTTAAAATTCGTGGTGAGCGTGGAGAAAAGCACATACTACGTATAAAAGAGTCAGAGAAAATAGAAGTAAAGGATAGCGAATAGTCATTTATTAATTAAAAACGATTTACCTCCCTATCTGATTAAAGTGGAATAGTACTCAGAGATAATCCGAGCACTATTCCAGATTTTCTTCTACCCCACCCTTAATTGATTTAACTGATCCATGTGTGGCATAAAGTTCAGAGCACAGCGGCGGTTAAAATCCTTGATTTCTTCCAGTTTATATTTGTGTGCAAACTCATTACCTGGACGCAACTGTTCCTGTCCCGGGTAAATTCCCTTGCCAGTCAACAGGCAATTCCAGGATACATTCGGGAAATAGACATCCAGTTTTTGATCCAGTAGTTCATCAGTAATATTCTTGCCTGCCATCCAAGACATCAAGATTGAACGCAGGGAGGGAGATATCTTTTCATTAGTGCCATTGGCAATCCAATAATCCGTATCTGTTCTCGAACTAATACGGTAGTGACAGACGATATAGTCCCGCACCGCATCAAAACGAGCGCTGATACGATTATTAAAGTCATCTCTATATTTATCAGTATGATCACCATTGTTATAGGCCTCTATAAAGCGCACAACAGTCTCCTGAACCATATCAAGCGCCGTTGCCTCCAAAGGCTCAATAAAGCCTTGGGAGAGCCCCACCGCCAGGCAGTTCTTGGCCCAGTGTTGGGCAACCCGTCCCACCTTGAAATTTAATCTACGCGCCTCGACATCACTGTCCAACAACCCCAAGTGAGCGCGAAATTCCGTTTCTGCCTTGTCATCGTCGACAAAGCGAGAGCTGTAAACGTAGCCGTTGCCATTGCGATTAGTCAGTGGGATTTTCCAGGCCCAGCCATATTTCATCGCAGTAGAAATAGTATGCGGTGCATACTCTTTCTCCTGATCTGTAGCAAATACAACCGCAGAATCGTTAAACAGACTCTCAGCGCTACTAATAAAAGGAACCTTCAGGGATTGTTGTATAAGACTTCCACGAAAGCCGGAACTATCCACATACAGATCCGCTTTAAGAACCTCACCATCAGTAGTTTTCAGGTGATCAATATTCCCCTGTGCATCGAGCATGGCGCCAGCCACTGTCGCCACCTTATAGCGAACGCCTTTCTGTTCTGCAACACGACGCAGGAACTGGCCCAATAAACCAGAATCAAAATGGTAGCCATAGGCAATTTCAAAAGGGAAGTTTTCCGGCGCGACTGGAGATAATTTTTGCCGAATCATCTCAGTGGCCAGAAAGAAGTGGTCCGGGTGCCCCTCCAAGTCAACGCCTTTCCTGCGCAGGTAACTATTATGAAAAAATGCCGGAATAGTAAATTGGTCCGGCTGGCCGACAAAGGGATGAACATACTCGGTAAAGCCCGGTTTGACCGACCAATCCCTAAAGGTAATACCGACCTTGTAAGTAGCGTTACAAGCAGGCATCCACTCCGATTCGCTAACTCCTATAGTCTCCATAAAACCCTTTAGTGGCGGAGTTGATCCCTCCCCCACACCGATAATCCCAATATCCGGTGATTCCACTAGGGTGATTTCAAACCCTTTATTCTGCCAATGGGTCGCCATCAGATTGGCGGTTATCCAGCCAGCGGTACCCCCGCCAAGAATAATTATTTTTTTGCGTTGATTGCTCATGGCGACCCTCAAAAATTCGGCACCGCACTTATTGTCGGGCCCTTTAATATTTAAAAAAACCGCCCGGCAAGCGTAGCTCAGCGGGCGGTCTTTTATCACATCTTCGGTTTACACCGAAAGAACCAGTGATACTTAGTAGCTATAGTTCAAGCCGAGGTAAAACTGACGCCCAAACTCAGTATATTCACCGAGGACACCATCTACTCCATATGATTTCACATCAGCCTCATCAGTAAGATTGTTCGCTGAGAAAACCACATCGATACCATTATCAAATGCATAGGATATCTGAGCATCAACGGTAGTGTACGCCTCAGCTAAGGCCGGAGTAGAGCCTCCCGGTATCGGCATAATCAGGATAAATTCATCCCGATAGCGAACATTGACGTGGGAGCTGAAATTACCGATGTCCCAGAATACTGTAGTGCTCCAGACATTTTCAGAGAGGCCCGGCAACGGCAGGTTTTCACCATAGAGGTTACCGCCACTCACTTCGGTTTCACTCTCAGTATATGAATAGCTGGCGGTCATACCCAAGCCAGCCCAAATACCCGGCAACTGATCAAAGGTTTTGGTACCCGCAAGCTCAATGCCTCGAATATAACCACCCTTGTCGTTGTTCACGTAAGTTTCGAAAGCGCCGGCTTCCAGACCAACGGGAATTTCAATGCCCAGGGAATCAAACAGCGCCGTTCGATCTGCCTGGCTATCCAGGTAGATATACTGCTTTTCTACCAGGCTTTCGATATCTTTCCAGAAAATGGCTGCAGTTACCGCACCGCCATCTTCAAAATAGTGCTCATAAGCCAGGTCAAACTGGTTTGCACGGAAAGGATCGAGGTAGGGAGAACCTTTGGTCCATACATTGTATTCAGTATCGTTCGTTTCGTTATTAACGCTGTTCCAGGAACCAGCGCCGCCTTTCAGCTGCCCAACCGGTGGACGACCCATCACTTTAGCTGCAGCAAAGCGAATGTAGTCCTGCTCGGTCAGCTCAAAGTTCAAGTTAAGGGAAGGCAAGGTGTCTGTGTATTCGGGGCCGTACTCAACATAGTCGAAGCTATCTGAAGTTACACCCACGTCATCAGTAATTTCGATACCATTGCCAGCTCCCACATTTTGGATACCACTGGACTTCACATCGGTTTCAACAACCCGTACACCGAAATTACCAGTTACTGGAATGCTCCCCAGCTGAGTATCGATATTGGCCATCAGGTAGTAGGCAAAGACTTCCTCTTTCATCGTCCCGGACTCAACGAAAGTCCAGTCCTGGCTAAATACCTTTTTACCTTCGTAGTTACCGGCTCCAAAAATACTGGAAGCCAGGGCATCCATATCGTTGACTACGAACTGTGGTATCCCGCTGGTGGATTCAACACTGACATAGCCGTCCAGTAGTTGCGGCTCACAATCGATGTCGGACAGGTTATCCGCACAGTAGCCATTGAATTGGCCATCGCGGCTACCGTAAAGGAAGGCTCCACGCTCAGAGTCAAAAGTGCGCTCAGAGACACGGAATCCTGCCTCAATAGAGGCAATGGCTCGCCACTCCAAATCGAACTTGTAATCGAACTTGAAGGCTTCAACCTTATCGGTGTACTCGTGAGGGTATTCTTCGTAGCGCGACAAACGCATGGTATCCAGATCGGTAAAATCTACACCGGAGAAAACGCCTGAGGGAATACCATCGCCATTGAGGGAATAGGCAAAGCTCTGCCCAGCAGCTTCCTCCCAGGTATCTAAGTTACCATCGTCATCGTAGGTCAGGTCGTAAGCGTGCATGGACACAATCTGGTCCTTGCGCGTCTTGGTGCCCTTACTGTAGGAGTAGTCAACGGCCAGGGTGTGGCGATCACCTAAATTCCACTCCAGGTTTAGACCAATACTATCGCTGTCCGCCTGGGTGGATTGATCCTCAGAGCGGGATTCAAACCAGGGGCTGGAATCATCAGTTGTCTTAGGGTCGGTAATAATTACCGTACCATCGGTAACCACACCGCCATTCACTTCGGTATCGGAAAGGGTGTAAAAGTTTGTATTGGCCAGGCCACCAACCGTAATACCGTGGCGAGTATCAACACGCTCAAAGTCAGACTTAAAATAATCTAACTGGGCCTTGAAGCTATCGGTAGGCTCGAAAACGACGCTGGCCAGGTAACCATTACGAGTATCGGTACCATCACCGGATTGCCACTGGAACGCTCGCGGTAAAGCATCTTCACTGCCATCACCATCGAAATCGTTCCCTGGCTCATAACCGATTTGGCCGTCTGCACCCGTGCGGGACTTTACAAAGCTGTTCGGCTGCTCAAGGTGAGAATAACCCAGGGCTACGCCCACCTTGTCATCCATAAATTTACCCATGTACGATAGGGTGACGCGCTCACCGAATTCGTCGGCACCGACGTCGTCTGCTGCATCGTTATACGACATACGCACATTGGCATTAAAGTTGTGTTCTTTGTCGGCGTCGAGAGGATTGGCTGTTTTCAGCTCTACAGAGCCCGCTACACCACCTTCAATATGAGAGGCTTTCGGAGTCTTGTAGACCGCTGCCTGATTAATCAGCTCAGCTGGGTACTGGTCAAAAGACATCCAGCGAGTACTTTCGGTATAACCACTGGTAGAGGCCTGCTCGCGACCATTCAGGGTGGTTTGCAGGAAGTCGCCGTTCATACCGCGGATATTTAGCTGTGAGGACTGACCGTTGGATCGCACGGTGGTTACGCCGGGCAGACGACCCAGGGCATCGGCGATTGATTGGTCGGGAAGAGATGACAGAGCGCCCGCATCTACCACATCGGCCACAACATCGGCGGCGCGCTTGGCTTCAACGGAGTCCAAAACGCTGGTGCGAATACCGGTAACTGTTACTTCTTCCAGTGTTTCCTGCTCCTGCGCATAGGCCCCAACCGAGGTGGACACGGAGGCCGCGATGGCAGCAGATAGCAAAGTGGGTCTGAGCGCCCCTTTACCTTTATTGGATAGACTCATCATCTTCTCCCTGGACTTATCGTTATGTTGAGACCCTGCATCCTAGGGCGGCCCCTAATCCATAACATCCTCCCCCGAGGGGGAGGAGACGGGAAAAAGTGTGAGATCAATCACAGGTGTAATTTAATACACGTTTGTCAGGCCATAACCCAACAAAAGTACCGAGTAATTACCCCTCAAGCTGTACTGCAGCGCCAATCAGAGCCTGATAACCCGCATTCAACGCGTATACCGGAACGGCCTCCATCCATTGAGCGACACGCCCTTTCGTCAGGAAACGCTGCTCAAACTCGCTCTCAGGTAGCAGTTCAGCGATCCTGGGCAGTATACCACCCCCCAAAAATACCCCGCCACGAGCGCCCATATACAAGGCCGCATCCCCGGCCGCACTGCCGAGGAAATTGAGGAAATCTATCAGAGCTTCACGGCACAGCGGATCTGAACCTTCAAGGCCTCGGGCGCTGATATCGGGGGGCGTCAGGTCCTCAGCGATCTCTCCGTTCAGCTCGCAAACTGCGCGATAGAGATTAACCAGCCCATTGCCCGACAAAACCCATTCGTTGAAAACGGGTAGCTGGGTTTTCATCAGGATTTGCAGCAACTGCAATTCACGCTCAGTGGAGACTGTCAGGTTGGCATGCCCGCCCTCTCCCGCCAGCACATGGTATCGGCCATCGGCTTCAGCCAGTCCGGCAACACCGAGGCCGGTTCCGGGACCGAGCACCGCCATAGGGGCACCTGCCTGCCGGGGAGTATCGCGCAGTACCTGGTAATCTGATTCGGCCAGACGGGGCAGAGACTGAGCCAAGGCGGCAAAATCATTAATCAGCTCTAGGTGGGGAAAGCTAAACTCTTGCGCCAGCTCGCCGGCGTCAATAGTCCAACCCAGATTGGTCATATAAACCTTTCCACCTGTTGGAGTCATCTCCAGCGGACCGGCTGCTGCAATACACGCCTTCTCCGGGCGCGGCTGGTTTAACCCATCGAGCCAGTGCTGTAGTGCTGCATCAAATCCCTCGAAGCGTTGGCAATCAACGACTTTGAGTTCTTCCAGCTGGTAACCCTCTGCTACAGGCTTGGCGATGGCAAATCGGGCGTTGGTCCCACCGATATCCGCTACGATACTCGTCATAGTTATCCTTCTAACTTCCCCCTAAAAAAGGCGATATAACTTAAGGCGTCAGACAAAATATTGCCAGCCCCAAAGCTTACTACAGAGGACAACTCACCCTATAAAGAAACCGCATGACCCCAGCTTGATACAGATAGACCTGCCGAAATGCATTGCTTGAAACTACCTAAATGCTTTCAGTCACCTTTTTACCTGTCCGCTGGCGGGATACCTTTTACTTGCTGAACGAATACTTGGATCTCTTCCTGGCTGTAAGGCGTATTCACCCGCTTTTTTGAAGCAGGCTGATATTCGATGCCCACCCCACTGCGCCGTGCACTTTGCGGGCGAATCGGTCGTGAACAAAAGTTACCCCCGCAGTTTGGGCACACATTTTTTAGCAGCACCTCAACACAGGAGCGGCAGAAGGTACACTCGTAAGTACAAATCATCGCCTCTTCTGAACTCGGTGGTAGGTCTCTATCACAGCTCTCGCAATTTGGCCTTAATTCCAACATGAATTACCTATCCTAACTTAAAACCTTTATCCAAACCGATAATTTCCATCAGTCCCTGAGCTTTATACCGTAGAATTTAATTACAACACTTCGGGCAGTTTACTGAATTCGCTATATTCAGGTACAGATTCGGATTTCAGCCAAAATGCCATAGCTGCCATAGGCTTCATTGAGCCTTTAACCAGCAATCTATAGCGCCACAGCCACCATGCGGAGCACTGCCCACAAGAGCGATAAATAATGGCTCAAAACCAGTTTAAGCTGCTCGGTACGCGGCGTTTCCTGCCGCTGTTTGTAACCCAGATTGTTGCAGTTTTCAGTCGTAATATGTACAAAAATGGGTTAATAGTCATACTGGCATTTCGTATGGCTGAAGAGGAAGCTAACACGCTGATCAATATTGCCATTAGCCTAATGATTCTTCCCTACTTCCTCTTTTCCTCCTTGGCAGGACAAATCTCCGATAAGTTCGATAAAAGCAAGCTCATCAGAATCTACAAATTGACCGAAATAGGCATAGGTATCGTGGGAATTATTGCGATGTTTACCCAACATTATGCCCTGAGCCTGGTGGTCTTTTTTTGCTATGGCACATCCTCAACACTTTTCAGTGCGGCAAAGTTTTCCCTGATACCCCAGCAATTAAATAGAAGTGAGCTACTTGCTGGCAATGCATTGATCCAAATGGGATCCTTTATTGGTACCCTGACCGGAACAATTGTCGGCACTATATTGGTCGGATTTACCCATCCCGGCCAACACGGATTGACATTTATCGCGGTCACCTTGATATTCATGGCCTTCATTGGTTTTCTGGCAAGCTGCGCAATTCCCAAAGCCCCACCTTCATCCCCAAAACTGCACATCAATTGGAATCCGGTGGCACACGTCATGCGTGTCATGTACTTAGCTTGGCAAACACCTCCAGTGTTTTACTCAATTTTCGCTATTTCCTGGTTCTGGCTGACAATCACCGCATTCCTTGCGCAGATTCCCAACTTTACCCGCGATACTCTTGGTGGAAACGAAGATGTTATCACGTTCTTACTGAGCAGCCTCACTGTAGGCACTGCCTTGGGGTCGTTGCTGTGCAACTGGCTATCCCGAGGTCGTATCGAATCGGGTTTAGTGCCATTGGGTGCTATTGGCATCACTTGCGCTGGATTAGCGCTGGGTCTCCAATCCGATAGTTTTCAAACACTTCCCAACGCAAACCCGACTCAATTTTTTAACCATCATGGTTCCTATTGGATCCTTCTCAATATGGCGCTACTTGGTATTTTTGGCGGTATTTTTACTGTTCCTTTGTACGCAATGATCCAAGACCGATCAAGTGTAAAGATCCGCTCGCAGATTATCGCAATCAGCAATATGGTCAATGCGTTATTTATGGTGACAGCTACTCTCGTGAGTATCACTTTCCTGGATATCCTAAAGATCTCTATCCCCAAATATTTCATCATTATCGCTTTACTAAACCTGATTGTGGTCACCCTGATTTTTGCCAAGCTACCAGAGTTCATCATGCGCGGGCTGCTATTGCTACCTGCGCGAATCCTCTATCGAGTCAACCAGAAAGGACTGGATCAAATCCCCAGGGAAGGACCCGCCCTGATTATTAGTAATCACATCAGTTTTCTAGATCCAATAATATTAGCGGATACCGTCGAGCGTTATGTGCGCTTTATCGCACATCCTAAAATCTATAAATCCCGCTTACTGCGCTGTATCTTGCATATGAGCGATGCCATTCCCATAGGCTTGGATCTCGATGATCCAAATAGCCGTGAACGCACTTACAAAACCATAGTGGAGAGCCTGGAAAATGGGGAATTACTCTGTATTTTTCCCGAGGGAAAAATCAGTGAAGATGGCGAACTGCAGCCATTCCTGAAAGATCTTGAGGAGATTTTATCGCGCAAGTCTGTTCCGGTTATTCCCATTGCCTTACATCGAGCCGGCACCCAGGACGAAAACTCAACGCAGCAGTCTAAAAAGAAAAGAAAACGACGTTTATTTCCTGAAGTTCTTGTTATCGCAGGGCAACCGGTAGAGAGCATCAATACAGATTCGAAAAGCCTGCAAAAAAAATGCGAGACCTAAAGAAAAGCTAACAAGAATAGACGATTAAAAGGAGAATGCGCACCAAGCGCTTAATTATTATTAATCCAGCAAATCAATAGTTCCTTTATATTTCTTGGATCCAAGTTGCATATTTAATTAACTCATACTGTAAATAGAAAGCTACGCGCGGGCCTCCTCTATAGTATTTTCATGTGAGAAAATACTTTATAGAGTTCGACTACTTCCTATGACTCAAGTACTCTCATCAGGGTGAAACCGTTTATAAAACTCTTGGTGTGAAACATCAAATACCTACATAGGAACCTGACATCAAAACCCCACAGACTAAGGACCGTCAACGCGAATCTTTCAGGATTACTTCCCAATTTTTCTAGGCAACCCTTTTCTTTTTGCAGTTTCTTAGTCTGTTTATTTCTTTATCATCACTTTGAGACTGAGATTTCGCTGTCTTTTTCATGCTAATACTGCGGCTGGGCTTCCCAACCAACTTGCCTTCTCTACTTTCAGCTGATTAGTGAGAGCTACCATTCTAGCCTTGAAATCTGCTGTGTATTCAACAATACGTTCTTCACTCAGTATTGCACCATTTTCTCCTACCCTATTCAAAAGGCCGGCGTCTACTCACCGGAGGTAGGTTTCCCATGTCCTAGTGTTGCAAATGTGGACTATTAATCCGTTGCCGGGCGCGCGCCTGTGTCGCAGCTTTTTTGAAGATCCCGTGGGAATAGCAATCCCTGCTACACTAGGTCTTGATCACAGATCCACAGGCCTGTGGTGGCCTGTTCACTGCAATGCCAGCAGACAAAGCGGAGCTGTGTGCGCGGACTACTGTAGAGCACCTCTATCATTGATGTGACCAGCAGTAATGAGAATCCACAACCAAAGGTAAGCCTACGTAGAGATGGCCACTGGCGGCAGTTACTTACCTGCGATAACCAAGCGGAACACAGCCAAGTGTGATAATCCCGTACTAGCCTACATTACTTTATCACCCTTCATTCAGGGAATTCTTGCGCCCAAATTGACGCCGGTAAACACCTATATACAAACACAATGTGAGTTATATACAGATTAGTGAGTTAACTTTTTAAGTAATAAACGGGGTGACCAACCTCCATGAAAAAGATTGTGATCATCGGTGGCGGAGCCAGTGGCCTTTATTTGGCAACTCGGCTTGGGCACCATTTCAACTCTACTCAAACACGAGGGTTTAAACATAAGGCCCCATCTGCTCAGATCACTTTAGTCGATAAGAATCGCACCCATACCTGGAAACCCCTTATCTATCGGGTAGCCGCTGGTACATTAGACACCAGTATGGATGCTCTTGAGTACCAAGTTCACGCCAGCTCTAATGGCTATGAATTCCAACTCGGCTCACTGCAGTCCCTCGACAGGAAGCGTCAAATTTTGACCCTAGGGGCGGTACTGAATGACAAAGGCTGCGAGCTAATACCTCCGCGTGAACTAGAGTACGACTATCTAGTAATCTGCGTTGGCAGCATAAGCGATGACTCCAATATAGAAGGGGTACGCGAGCACTGTATTCCCCTCGACAGCATTGAGCAGGCACACAAATTTCACAAGCACCTGCTCGATTACTTTCTATGCCTAGAAACAAACCCCGATAAAACATTACAAATTGCCATTATCGGCGGCGGCTGTACCGGAGTGGAGCTTTCTGCTGAACTGGTGGCTGCTAGTAGACACGTTAGCCAATATGGGCGTATCCGAACCGGAGCCATTGACATTACCTTAGTCGAGGCTGAGCCCCAGCTGCTACCGGACTTACCGGCAAGATTAGGCAATAGCGCCGCGCGCGAACTATCTAAAATGGGGGTTCGTATACTTACCAACTGCCATATTAAAAATGTTAGTGCCAACAGCCTCACTACCGATGACGGCAGAGAGATTCCCGCAGCAATTCGAGCCTGGGTTACCAGGGTTAAGGCACCGGAGTTCCTCACTCAGCTGGATGGCCTCATAACCAACCAGCGCAACCAGATAGAGGTGGAAACCACCCTGCAAAGCAAAAATGACCCCCATATCTTTGCTATAGGGGATTGCGCCGGCTGCATCGACGGTAACAATCAGCGTGTACCATCACGCGCACTCGCCGCGCAACAGATGGCCAAGCTCTGCTCCACCAACCTGGTCGCCCTGATAGAAAATAAATCCCTGGGGCACTTCCATTACCGGGATCGTGGTACGCTGGTTTCCCTTAGCACGAACACTGCTGTAGGAAACTTAAGGGGTGCTTTACTAAGAAAAACCTTACCCTTGAGGGACGTATTGCCAGTTTGGCCTACCACTCCTTCTACCAAATGCACTTGGCGACAATTCATGGCTGGCCCAAGACCATATTGCTCTATTTACTTGGTCAAGCCAACCGCGCAATGAACCCCCGTCTTAAGTTGCACTGATAGGGATTAACTAAAAGCTATCGCAACGATAAAAGATGACTTTCCACCGAGGCCGCCTTAGTTCAGATTAATCTACACCGCCAGTTCAATAAAGCTAGTACCAATGCAGGGGATACTGACGCACCAGCAGCAAAGTATTATGGCAGTAGGTCTTCAAAGATCGGGGAACCGGCTTATTAGTAAATCGACCGTAAGAGCACCCGCCATAAAAAAGCTATGATCGCCTTCGGCGGCGCCAGCGGACTACACCTGGACATGCAGCTCGGGCACTATTTAAACTTTGCTCCAATCTTGGGGAAAAGGCACCTCGAAGCACAAGTCACTCTGGTTGATAAAAATCGCACCCACATTTGGTATTGTGGTCAACTCCAACCGGAAACTTCTTTAAACACATTTATTAAATTCGATGGGGGCCGTTTTCCCCAGTGTTGTATGTATTCTACGTGAGTTATAATAACCAATATAGGTTCTCACATCAGCTATAGAGCCCTCCCTTGTTGGATAGAGAGTCCCTGTTAACCACCCCTCGCTTCAAGCCGCTAAAAAAACGTTCAGTCGGTGCGTTGTCCCAACAATTTCCCTTACGGCTCATTGAACACACCATTTCATACTGCTTAATTAGCGTCTGTTGGATAGAGCCGGCCCTAGATCAAAATGATACAGAAGCCCCTTTGGTGGCGTATGCTAGTTGACAGCTAGCATCAGCGCACGGCTTACCAAAGCCACTTCCATCTAATGCTCAAGGTGCCACCCAACAATACGACGCGAGTAGAGATAAATTACTACTGACAAGTACAGCCAGCTCTGCAAAGTCCAGACGTACGTTATATCCATAGTCCAAACTTGATTTTGAGTACTCGGAGCCCCCCAACTCAAAAAGTTCTCTCCAACCGGCAGTTGGTGCTTACTGACTGTCGTCAGTGTAAATCGCTTCTTGCGCTGCACTTCCAAACCTATTTTATTTATGATCTTGCGAACTCGACGGCCCTTAACTTCAAAGCTTTGTTTGCACAACAATCTCATTAGTCGACGGATTCCTGGGCTCTGCCTTGATTCTGGAAATAAGACCTTTAACTGCTCCTATTTACTTGAATTATCCGGCAAGCATCCTGATTGGAAGCTGCCCTGCTGACTCTTAATTAAGCTGTACTTAATTTCATTTCTATCGTAAATAAAGCACTGGATTTTTTAGGATTTATTTCTCCATATGCAACTGATTTAACTCAGCTCGTTTCTCCGTTACCAACTCCACTACCGCTTTACTCCAACTCCTTTACCCAGCCTCGTAGGTTATTGGCAGCGGTTCCTACAGTCTCTGCTGCATTAGAAATTGAATATCTCTACTCAGAGACTAGAGTTTCGGCGTCTCTATTGAATTCTGGCTTAAAATGCTGACGTGCCCCTTCTGTTGTCAGATTTCGATTCGCTTAGTAGTTTTACCATCTTAGCGAGTTGCGCGGAAGAAATAGACCACTACAATTTACTTGACCTTGGGCGCGGCTACTACGTAGTTTATCGCTTAAGAGGGTTTCCATCGTTGGCGGGTAGGAGCAAACCTTATTTTCACAGGATCTATCCATGGCATCGACCTGCTTTAGTACCTAAAACTATCCAAAGTGTCTAGGTGATGACAGGCTATTCAAAATGGCTCAGGCAGAAAATCATATTCAGAATAAGCTATCTCTAATTTATTGCTTAAGGCGAGCCATATGGTACACCCACAAAAGACAAAACCTTATGATCAGTGATATAGCCATAACCATCTTTAAATATTGAAAGTGCATGCTTAGCAAGCTTACTATTGGCACTCCAAACAGAATCTTCCAAAAGATATGTCTTGAACCGAAATGAAGCACTTTGTGCAGTAGCCAAAACACATATGTGTGTTTCCACACCAACAATAAAAATTGTATCAACCCCTAAACTTAGCAATTCCTCCTCCAGGGAGGTATCAACAAAACCATTATAAACATGCTTTTCAACTACAACTACACTCTCATCTGCCAATTGCCAAACAGGCTCTATTATCTCCGCGCCCCAAGTATTTGACTTACAAGGGTAGTAACACCTACCTCTATTTTCCTCGCCCCGAAGAAAAGAATTACGATATTTATGATCTGGCTTAATAACTGTCTGCAACAGAAGAACAGGGATCCCTCTCTCTTTGGCAACCCTCATACATAAAATAACATTATTAACTACCTTTTCCAGATCATCACCCTTGCGGATAATTCGCGGACTCCAATCTCTACGTCGCGACGGGATTTTTAGTTCAATATTACTGGAACCCCGTTGCCTGCGATCGTAATAGCCTCCCGCACAACAAAAATCGTTTTGCATATCGACAACAACCAGAGCCGCGTTGGTATTTGCTGACAGATAATTTAGCACATTGTCCTCTTCCATCATCAGCCCTACTCAAATGTTAGATGTTAGGGGTACCAAAGCTGTTATAGCTGTCCCACGAAACCACAGCAGGACTATCCTATAAGTCTTAAATCGTAACACTTCGGACAGCTTTATCCAGCTATTGCCCCACAGTCACTACACCATTCGTAAACACTGAAAACTTTTCCACACATCAGATCCAGACCTAAATCGTTGAAAATTCTGTCCATGAAATGCTAGTTAAATTTATGGCGCTTCCAGCTGGCTATTTAAATAAATATTGCTTCGTCTATTGCTTCTATTTTTTTAAATTGAGGACTATCAACACTTTATTTACTCATAGATTGATAGCCTCTTTTCGTGCTGGCTGGCAGTAGATTAGACCTGTGTACTGTTTGACATCTTTGAATGAAAATTCTATTTAAAACATTGACTTGTAATAGGTAATCCATGTCATCGCATCCAGTTCTGGGCTGTCAAATACGGCAGGTAGTACGTGACTATATTTGTCGCCATTAATAAACTTTAGCATCACAACACGAATAGCTCTTTTCAACAAACTGACATAGACAGTCTTTGTGTAAACCTCAGCAGTATCATTAAGAGCGCCAACATGTTTAAAACGATTGAAATCGGCAACAAAGTCAACCGCTCCATCGTATCTTCTGGGGCGTTCTGTGCCTCTGTAAACACTTTCATACAGCCACCGCAAGTTCGCGTCAGATCGCTACCTGACAACGATATGTAACCTTGCCGGAATGATGGCCGAAACAGATTTCACCTTGGTGTAGGAAATATCTGCAGGAAGATAATTAATATCTAGATCAAGGGATTTAGTGCAAGTTAGAAAGCATGGTGAGTATATAACTCATTTCGGGATCAGCCATCTTCGTCTAGGGTCTGCTGGACATCCATGGTATCAGCAATATTCGACTTCAGATCAGTGACGCTAATCATAGATATTTCAAGGCCACGGTGTGAGGTTCCAAAAATATCATTGTAATACCACCCCAATTCCTCAGTCGTTTTTTCTGATTTACAGTTAAAACCGGCACCTATATCCATCACACATTCAAGGTTGTTTAGGAAAATGTGCATGAAAATCCTGCATTGAGCTTAACGAAGTAAAAGTTACGACAAAGCTGTCAACGATTGAGCTTCTCATTGGCTAAACTGCATCGTTCCATGTTCAGAAACTTCACTTTTCCTGGAAGACCATCAGCACAGGAAACAGCATGAACATGTAATTTATTTTAGTTTTTTGACTTGAAACGCGAACAAAAAATCTTTCACTATATCTTCCATGAACAGGTATTAAACCAAATAGGTCCAGGAACTTTATTTTCTCAATTTCTGCCTATGGTTCCCTCCCATTTTATTTTTTAAAACTGTCCAAAGTATTGTGATTAGCAGCATCTACCAAAACCTGCAAAACGAGGAGTATAGACCTCATATCAGACAAGGTGGGCATTAAAAATAGCTTCAGTGATATTTTTTGAATTTATGGGCTATTTGTAGTCAACCTCTATAAAGTACACAGTCCCGTTTCAATATTATTGATTCTACCGTTTTATATTCAGTGAAATTGGTATTTAAATGACAAGAAGTCGACCTATTCAGTCACATCCTTTAAAAGTAGGCACATTGCGCAAGAGACCACATGAACGCAGATCCCAATTGAGAGCCGACAGGGATCTTTTCACAGTATAACTCTAGTGTGATATCTTCCTTACGGCCCAGCAGGAAATAAAATTTTCCTAAATGCTCCCCTCCGACTCCACTACCAAAATGCGGGCCTCTCCGATAGGGTGTGCAACATGCTCGGTTCCTTCAGAGGCATAAAATATATCACCAGATTTCAACAGGGTGGAATCTGTCCTCCCCCCAGTTTTAAAAAACATCTCCACGCAGCCATCGAGTACAGCAAAAACCTCTTTTCCATCGTTGACATGCCAAACATAAGGCTTATCACTCCAATGCAACCTGATGGTAATTCCATTCATATTGGCGATTAATTTAGATGCCCAGGGCTTTTCACCTGTAAAATCCCTACTTCGAAAAATATCCACAGCTTCAACTCTAATTATATATTTCGATTTATGATTCAAGAATAACTATTATTCTCTGTCAGCCTCCACTGGCACCTGTGAATTTTCACTGACAGCTTCATCACAGGTCTCACCGCTAAATTCATCCACTCGCCTTACGCCAAAAGTTACCGTCGGCGGTATTCCCATTCCCAGGTCAATATCGGCAACCCGGTAATTACAACCCTTGGCTTTCAAAATAGCATTGACCTTTTCCTGCTTTTCAACGGCCTTAATCACAGTATTTGCTAGGACTTCATCGCTGCTGAATGCAGTTACTGACTCGTTGACTTTTTCACCAAGCTCCTTAGCTTTTTCAAAAATTCCCATAATGCTTCCTCTCTCCCCTAATTATTGAACGGAGAAATCATAGGTGAAATATCAAAGAGAGGAAACTGGATAGTATCACTCCATACGGTAACTCACCCCTACCCAAATGCTTAACATACCTTTGTTCCAAATTGGCCCGCCATCATCGACTTCTTGCCCTCTAATTCAGAAGCCTTGGTCACGCTCTCCCGGTTCAAAGACTGCCAAGCTGCCTGACTAACCATCCACATGAGTGAAATATCAGTCAAAAACCTGCCCTGTCTTGCCCCCCCAGATTGATGTGTCACTATCATTTTTTTGAGGTTTGGTAACGATAAATGAGTGGGCGCAAGCAGTTCGATGAGTCACAAGTACTAGACAAGGCCATGCGCATTTTCTGGGAAAAAGGCTACAAAGCAACTTCCTTGTCGGATCTTGAATCGGCCATGGGACTGAATAAATCCAGTATCTACAACACCTTCCAAAGCAAGGAAGGGTTGTATGGCCGCTGTCTGGAACATTTCCACACCCAATACGCCTGCGATGCTATGGATACCTTGAATCACCCGGACTTCCGCACAGCCATGGGCGGCTTCCTGGAAATGCTTCAGTCTGGTATGGAGAGCTCTGAAACTCCTGAAGGCTGTATCGCTACTATGGCAGCAATGGAGGTGGGTGCCAGTGAAGGATTTCTCGCTGATCTGGTAGCAAAGGGTACCAATGATATGCTGAACCGGATCGAAACCCGTATGCAGAAGGCTATTGACGATGGCCAATTGCAAGCCGGTGTCGATTGTGCCGCCCTCGCCGCGATGGTTATGGCGGTAAGCCGAGGCGTAGTGGCCCTGAATAAAGGCACGGGCAGTACCACAGCAGGCAAAAACAGTTACCAACAGCTATCCACAATTCTGGACCAGTATACACTTCCCTAAAAAAGCCCACCCCAAAACTTCTTGCCTCTTTGGGGTGGGAATGGGGGTATTCCTGTGAGAATTAACTTTTAAAAATAGCGACGTAATTCCAACTGAAAATAGTCGTCGTTGCGCAAATTGTAGGTAGGGTCTTCTTCATCGGCATTACCGAAAAAACGCGCCTCAGCTTCCATTAACCAGCGGTCATTTAGTCGGTGGGTCAGTTCCAGATTGGAAAAACGACTACCGTTATCCAAATCGGTACTTACGGCAAATAAAAGCTCCGTATCCTGTGTATTATTTAGGGCGTATCGCGCACCTATTGCAATGTCATTTTGACTGGCCGTAGACCAAGGTCCGGTACGATCATCAAATTGATACTCCATTAATACTCCAAGATCTGAGATCGTTTCGCCAATACCATAAAATGTATATTCGAAACCGCCGACAGCCACTGTCTGGCGATCTTCACCGCGAGGTTTAAATGAAATAGCTTCAAACTTCCACAACCAATCTCCACGGGTAGTTTGGATGTCCACACCCGTCTGATCGATCTGTGCATAGTAAGGCGCAAGCAAGCCATCTTCCGTAAGCAATAATAATGGATCCCGATTAGTGCCGGAAAAATGGCTGAGGCCCAGGTCCCAATCCCCAAGTACATGGCTGTAACGCAAGGCCCAATCTATATGCTTCTCCTCCCGGTCAGATTGATAGACCGCAGCATCCTCATCCACCGGCAGCGGAGCACGCAATCGCCCTTCCCGGCCAGCAAACTGACGCTCGCGAAAGCCCAGTAAACCGTACACCTCCAGTGTTCCCCAATCACGCTCCATCAGGAGGTTAATCATGGGTTGGCCAAGCTTGTCTTCACCATCGATATTTTCCAGCGCATCATCCTGGTTAATCACATCCACCAAATGCACGGTTTCAGTAACTCCCCAAAATACTTTGCGCACCCCGGCATAAAGCTCGAAACTATCGTAAGCTTTCCACCAGTAAAGCTCGCCGAGATCCGCGTGATTGCGATCGCTATCCTCACTGTCCCAGCGCCCAAAGACACTGGCCACAACACGCTGGTTTCCATCGTCAAAATCTCGGTAGTACTCGAGATTTAAAGACGCAGAAAGACCGGCATCACTTTGTGCTGAATCCAAAGGGTCTGCGGTGAATGCCCGGGCCTCCAGGCCCGCATAACCGCTCAACTCATTTGCTCCAGCCATATGACTCAACGCCGCCAATAGTGGCAACAAAGTGAGTATTTTTCGGTTAACCATGGGCGCAATCCCTATTTCGCCCTGGAGAGACTATTTTTGGTGAAGTCGCGATCGGTAAAACCATTGCCAAATATCCAGTCGCCGTACAACAACTCTGTGGATTTACCAGTCTGGTGATTAACCATTTCCATTTTATTGGCTCGCCAGTATTGATCGCCGTACTGGTTGTAGTCGGAAATCGTGAGGGTCTTCATCAGGTCCCCTTTTCGGTCATAATAGTCGGTTCTCCATGCGCGGTACTCCTCTGTATCAACCCAAAGGTGTTGAATGGAATAACCGGATTTAGGATCGACCGGGTCCAACTCCAGAACAAAGTGATCGCGGCCATCGAAAGACTCGTTGCGCAAATATTTATAGGTGTATTTCTCCACCTCCTGTGAGGCGATATCTTCATAGGAGAATTCACTACCCATAAATGGTCCAGACTTGTTACTGGAGGAAATACGCTTTACTCGCTTTAAAGCAGGCAAATAGAGCCACTGGTCATCGGAGCCCACTTTATGAGTAAAGGACAAAAATGCTGTGCCCTTTACATCCCGAGGGTTGTCAAAAATCACCAGGGATTTATCTCCGTCATTTTCCTGCTCCAGAGTTTTGGTGCGCATAGCCCGCACACTCTCCTCACCATATTTATTGCGCAGGGTCATTGTAAGGCTGTTGCTGAGATCGCCGAATCCCAAGTCGCGGCGGTCCGCCTCCTTGGCAATTTCCAGACCTTTTTCTGCGGCCAGATCCAGTTCACTGGCAGAAACAGATAAAGCTGCCAGAGCCAGGGCACCTGCTAGGGCCCGTGTCAAAAACGGTCTATTAGAGCGGCTGGGTTGCATAGTTTTGCTCCTTATTTTCAATAGGGGTAATAGCGGGGTCGTATGCCTTGGCATCAAGCTTCATCAAGAGAATCGGAAGAAGTAGGAAATCCGCCAGCAAGGCCATCAAAATGCAAATTGCGGTCAGAAGTGCCATGGAGGAATTCATACCGAAGGAGGACTGGGCCAACACCATAAATCCGGCAATCAGAATGACTGAGGTCACAACTATCGCTACCCCCACTGAAGAGAAGGCGTAACGCAGTCCGTCCTCCACGTTGTAGCCTGCACGGCGCTGGCGCAGGTATTTACTGAGGAAGTGCACTGTGTCATCTACCACAATACCCAGTGCCATACCGGTCACCATAGTGACAGCCACATTGACTTCAGCTACCAGTGCACCCCAGAGGCCAAATGCCAGGCCGGCCGGCAACAAGTTGGGAATTAAGCTTAAGAAACCGAGTTTGACACTGCGCAGGGCAATACCAATCAGTGCAGAAATTAACACCAGCGCAACCAGAGTGCCCACCAACATGCCCTCCATATTGCGCTCGGCAATATTGGCAAACATGATCGCCGGACCTACACCATAGGCAGTTACACCAATGTTTTTCTCCAGCCAATTACTGCCGGCATCAGCTACCGCTTTGAGTTCTTTCGACTTGAGATTATCGAGAGTTACAATAATCTGCGTTGACGACTTAGCCACATTCAGCTGATTATTTAAATCCAAGCCATAGGGGAGAGACAGCTCGTACAGTAATAAATACTGGGCTGCCAATTCCTGCTCTTCAGGCAACCTGTAGTAGGCCGGATCATCAGCATGCAGATTTTTGTTCAAGCGCTTGAAAGTATCGCCAATGGTATTGACATGGCGCACCCCAGGCTGGGCCTGCATCCACTCAGTGAAACGCTCCAGATTGGCAAGAAACTCCGGATTGCTAACACCATTGTTGTCACCGGATTCGATCGAGTAAATCAGCTGGTAAATACCAGAGAGGTTGTCATTGATATAATCTGAATCGGTTCGAAACTCCACAGATTCATCAAAGTAACCAACAAAGTCATCATTAATCTCATTGTTTGGAATCATTGCCAATAATCCCAACGAGACAATGACTCCCGCCAGTAATATCGGGCGCTGGCGGCGAATCACAAAATCTCCCAGAGTATCCATGGAGCGTCCAATTTTGGATTCACTGGCGCGACTCTTGGCTGGCAGTATCGCCATCAATGCAGGCAGTAAGGTAACCGATAAGAAGAAAGCCACCATCACACCCATCGCGGTAATATTACCCAGATCGTGGAAGGGAGGCGCATCGGAAAAGTTCATCGACAAAAAGCCAATGGCGGTAGTGATCGAAGTTAAGAACACAGGCCCCATGTTGAGCTGCAAGCTCTCTTTAATTGCATCGTGCTTGCTGAGTCCACGGCGCATTGCAGCAAATAGACTCACCAATATATGTATCGAGTCCGCCACTGCGAGAGTCATAATAATGGTGGGCGCAGAAGCGGAGGGCGGTGTCAATTTAACACCTATAAAACCGGCCAAACCCATGCCTGCGGCCATGGAGAAGACGATAACCAACAGCGCTGCAAAAGTCGCACTGAAGCTCCGCACCAATAAAAATACAACTGCAATAATCACAAGGTACATGAGCGGAACTAAGGTGCTCATATCTGACTGAGAGGCTTCAAAAAATGCATTACTCAGTAAAATAATACCGGTCGCATAGACCTCTACATCGTATTTTGCCTCAATCTCTTCCATCAATGCCTGTGCAGCTTCAGCCGCTTCAGGGGTTTCATGCATGGATTTTTGTGGAAGCTGGAAGGTGATATTTATCCCTGTAACGGAACCATCACTATTTACCAGGCGCTCCTTCAAGGTGGGATCTGCCAGCGCTACAGCCTTGATAGAGGCCAGGGTTTCGGCATCTAAATTGCTGGCATTTTCCACCAAGTCCTGTACCAGGAGGTCATCTTCCTCGGCAATGGTGTGCTGGAAGTTGGTGATTGAATCCACCCGCAGCGCATAGGGTAACAACCAGGATTTCTCGGTCATCTCCTCTACGGCTGCTAGGGCATCATTGGAAAAGGCATTGCCATCTTTTGGCACTACCGCAAACAGAATATTGTCATTCTTAGTGTAAGTGCGCTGGATTTGCTCATAAGCTTGTAGTTGAGGATTAGCTTCACTAAAGAATGCCCGGTAATCATTGTTGAAACCCAGGAATCTTGCTCCACTTACCGCAAAGAAGGCTAACAGTAGTGCGCCAATGGCTACTAGCCATCGATATCGAATAAGCCAATCCGCATAACGGCTGACCCAATTCGAAGGTAATTGGGGGGATGACATTAAATCAGCTCCTTCAAACAACTTGATGAAAAAATAATTA
Source organism: Microbulbifer sp. MKSA007 (assembly GCA_032615215.1). Lineage (NCBI taxonomy): Bacteria > Pseudomonadati > Pseudomonadota > Gammaproteobacteria > Cellvibrionales > Microbulbiferaceae > Microbulbifer > Microbulbifer sp. MKSA007. The sequence continues at coordinate 4,823,909 of CP128433.1, forward strand.
ATCAACAACCTAAGCAAATGGATATTTACTTACGGCCACAGAATCCCGTAATAGCCAATATAAGATCAGCTACAAATTTAATAAAAAGGTACACTAATGCCATCAGCCAAACCGTAAATGTGGCCGAGACATCAATAAAGAGTTATCGCTTTAGGCGATATAAGAACCACATCTTTGTAATTAATGGTAGCCAATAATCAGGCAAAGCTTAACTTTCCCCAACACAGGGGCGACCACGAGAGAGCCACCGAGTTAAGAGAATACCTAATTTACAGTGTCGTAAATCTAACAATAAATATAATAATTATTTATATATGCCTGAGACATACAGATATATTAGTAACCTGCCTATTATTATCACTATAAATTAACCCGTTAATTATCCTCTAAGAAATAATTAGAGGGCTCGACAAGTTAATCATCTCTAATTATTTCCAACCTATGACCAATCAGTATAACTTTCTGTGCCACTCAGTCTCGTGAAAACCTTGAGAGCCTCCTGCAACCCTCATTGTTCTGTGGTTATAGCTCTTTCCACAACCTATGCAGAACATCTTGAACCGTTCGGTTCATCATGTCAACAGCGGAAACTGAAAATATATAAAGGCAAGCCAGCTCGAGGGAGTCGGTTACGCAAAATCTGGGGTAGAATCGGCCGACGATAATGAGAATGAAGGAATTGTGCTGTGAAAAAACTGCTCCTGCCCATCGCAATCGGTGCATCGCTGCTAGCTACCCATGCTTCTGCAAGCGACCCTAAGCCTCAGCAATTGCTGGAAAACACTGAGTCCAAAGTGATTGAGTGGCGCCGCCACCTGCATCAGAACCCAGAACTGGGCAATCGCGAATTTGAAACAGCCAAATATATTGAAAAACACTTACGTGCACTGGGCCTTGAAGTTGAAACAGGTATCGCCCATACCGGCCTTGTGGGCTTTTTGAGAGGCGGCAAACCGGGACCAACTGTGGCCTTGCGCGCGGACATGGACGCTCTGCCAGTCACCGAGAGAACCGATGTGCCCTTCGCTTCCAAAGCGAGAACCACTTACCAAGGTAAAGATGTTGGCGTTATGCATGCCTGTGGCCACGATACCCATGTGGCCATGCTGATGGGCACTGCCGAGGTCCTGGCAGGCCTTCGCGATGAGCTGGCTGGAAACGTCTTGTTTATATTCCAGCCCGCAGAAGAAGGCGCACCGGACAATGAAGAAGGTGGCGCGGAGTTGATGCTCAAAGAAGGGATCTTCAAGAAGTACAAGCCGGACGTGGCCTTTGGCCAGCATGTCACTTCCTCGCTACCCACCGGCGTCATCGGCTATCGCTCGGGCCCGCTTATGGCCGCTGCCGATGAATTCCGTATTACCATCAATGGCCGCCAAACCCATGGCTCACGCCCCTGGGGTGGAGTGGACCCTATTGTCGCCGCCGCACAAGTCGTAATGGGCACCCAAGCCATTGTCAGCCGCCAGATCGACATCACCAAAGAGCCCGCAGTCGTTTCTTTCGGACGTATTGACGGTGGTGTCCGCAACAATATCATTCCCGATAGTGTCTATCTGAATGGCACCATCCGTAATTTTGATATGGATAACCGTGCAGAAATTTTCAAACGCTTAAAAACCACTGCGGAGTTAATTGCTGAAAGCTCCGGTGCAAGCGCAGATGTGGAGATTCTGGAAGGCTATCCGGTAACGATAAATAATGCAGAGCTGACAGAAATGGCACTGCCTATTCTGAGATCTGCTGTCGGCGACAAGAATGTTGTAGAAGTACCCAAAATCACGGGGGCAGAAGATTTCTCCTACTACGCCAATGAGGTCCCTGGCTTTTTCTACTTCCTAGGGGTAACTCCTAGAGATCAGGATGCCAGCCAAGCTCCAAGCAATCACTCACCCCTTTTCTATGTGGATGAGGATGCTTTGCGCAAGGGCACTGAAGCGCTGACTCTGTTAACTCTGGATTATATGGCGAACTATAAAAAACAGTAATTGTAAAAAGAGCCTCATTTTGAGGCTCTTTTTTAGATGCTTGTCACTCTTATAACTCGATATTAAAGATTACAACACCTTCGCAGGTGAATACCTTATTATCGGCATTAAGAGTCCAGCAAAATACTAGGCACTTTCAGAGCGCCCTCTAGTAGTAGGACGCCGTCTCGGAGCTCGTTGTGGTTTCTGTCCATCACTGCGACCAGCCTCAGCACCGCGCCCTTTACCGTTACCGCCCGCGCGCTTGGCTGGGGCCCCTTTACCCGCAGAGGCGTTACCACTGCGGCTGCTAGAATTTCCACGCCCCTCAGGCTTACCGCGTCCATTGCTGCGGTTGCCCCGACGTTCCTCGCTATTGCCGCGCGCTTCACGCCGCCCTTCACTCTTCTGAGAGTTACCCGCTGGGCGCTTGCTGGAGCCGGGCTTTTGCAACCCACCCCGCTTTGGATTACCGGATGCGGGCACCTGGTGGTCCGGCTCAAACTCTTCAATCTCCTCACGCGGAATTGGCTTGCCGATCAAGCGCTCAATATCCCGAAGCTGCTTAATCTCATCAGCGCTAACAAGGGATACCGCTTGCCCCTGAGCGCCCGCACGCCCTGTGCGGCCAATACGGTGGACATAGTCCTCAGGCACATTGGGCAAATCAAAATTTACTACCTGGGGCAGCTGGTCAATGTCGATGCCTCGGGCTGCGATATCAGTCGCCACAAGAATCTGTACTTTGCCGGCTTTAAAGTCCGCCAGGGCACGAGTTCGTGCATTTTGACTTTTATTACCATGAATGGCTGCTGCCAGGATGCCGTCACCTTCGAGCTGTTTTACCAGCCTGTTGGCACCATGTTTAGTTCGACTAAAGACCAAAGCTTGGTGCCAGTTATTATCCCTAATCAAATGACTAAGCAGTTTCGTTTTTCGAGCCTTATCCACAGGATGGAGCTTCTGTCGCACCGTTTTAGTAGTGGAGTTGCGTGGACTGACATCAATTTCCAGCGGATCTTTTACCAAGCCTTTCGCCAGCTGACGAATATCTGGTGAAAAAGTTGCGGAGAATAGAAGGTTCTGACGCTTAGCCGGTAAAATCCTCAATACTCGTTTGATATCGTGAATGAAGCCCATATCCAGCATGCGGTCTGCTTCATCAAGTACCAGGGCTTCTAAGCGATCGAAGCGAATTGCCCCTTGATTGTGCAGATCCAGCAAGCGCCCAGGGGTAGCTACCAAAATATCCGCTCCGCCTCGCAGACGAGAAATCTGGGGGTTGATCTTCACACCACCAAACACCACCGCATGGCGCATAGGCAGGTACTGGCTGTACCCCTGCACATTATCGAAAACCTGAGCCGCCAATTCACGGGTTGGAGTGAGCACCAGTGCGCGTACTTGCCCTTTTCTAGCGCGCTCCCCTGGCTAAGACGATGCAACAGCGGCAAAGTGAAGCCAGCCGTCTTACCGGTACCAGTTTGGGCTGCGGCCATAATATCGCTGCCCTTCATTACCGCTGGAATAGCTTGTGCCTGGATTGGCGTAGGCGCAGTGTATCCCTGCTCTGCAACGGCACGGGCAATCTCCTGGGCAAGGCCCAGATCTTCAAACAACATAAAAAAACCTCGAACTGCGCCGCAGGCGCAATCAAACACACTCACTCCCCCTGAGGGAATGAAGAGAGAAATCGGAGTCGACATCGGGAGCCTGTATTGCTCCCAGCGTGTACAGCCGTCTAATCGCCAGTCCTCGTAACCGGCGCGCGGCATTCAGTAGAAATTTCCTGGAAGAATTTTTGAAAAGTTCCGGAGGGGCTACCGGCGGATCACCGGCCTACAAATGACGCAGCTGAGAAAAATCAGCGGCGGTACTATACCACACAAAGGCTGACTGTATAGTTTCACCCAGCCAAACTCCTTTCCTTTATAGGTTTATACAGAGCAGTTGTTGGGGAGGTCGTCTTCAGGACCGTAACATAGTTTCACGTTCGCAGCGCGAGCGTCTATCTTTGAGGTACCCCATCCCGTTGCGAACTTGTAAAACAAAGCTGCTCAAAGCAGCCAGGATAGGAACCGTTATGTCACCCAACAACAGTGTGAATACTGAACACCAAGTTGAGCTGATCACCCTCGGCAATGGACGCAAAGTCTCAATACGCCCCATCTGTCGCAGTGATGGCCAGCTTGAGAAAGAACTAATTGAACAGTTGTCTCCAGAAACTCGCCGCGATCGCTTTATTGGCGGAAGCTGTAAAGCCAGCCAAAAGCTATTGGAGTTACTCACAGATAACGACCACCATGTACATGAAGCTTTTATTGCACTCTGCAGTAGTGACAGAGCACAAAGAGCTGTTGCTATAGCACACTACGCACTTGACGTTGACGGACGCGCTTGTGAGTGTGCCGTTGTGGTGAGCGATGACTGGCAGGGGTTAGGTTTGGGACGCTTAATGTTAAAGCGACTCATCAACTGCGCTCAGGATCAGGGGCTTGAACGAATCTATTCGATTGAGTCAGCACAAAATAGACGAGTGGACAGTTTCGCAAAATCCATGGGCTTTACCTGTAAAGCCGATGCCAAAGACTATACCCTGCTCACCTATACACTAGAATTGAAAGCTAATATTGAGACTAATGGCTTTAGTCACAAAGAGGAAGTTTCCCGAATAAATTTGGAGTAAGTGAGTAATTTAAGAATTTCAGTCCATATTTATATTTATTTATCTATATGAAGCAGGTGCCCTTGGTACTTGCTTCATATATTTTCTACTTAACTGTACATCGTTTTCCCAATGCAGTCTTGGCGACCTCAAAATTTCTTACAGTTATTGGTCTTTTATAAAACGACCTCAAGAGAAGTTGGATCACCACCGCCCGCCAAATTTTATATACTTATTTTGTATTTATACGCTCCACAGCAGGGTACCGCTCACTTGCCCATTCATGGCAGATATCTGCCAAGTATTGGGCTAAATCTTTCTCTCTAATTTCCGAAGGTATTGATATCCCGGCACTGCGACGTTTACCTTCATTGCCCTGATAGAATGTGGCCCAGCTATTCGACTGCCTTTCGATAAACATCTCTTTATCAAAAATATTATATTTAAATTTTTTCATAAAAAACCACATAGAATAAAAAAATCCACAGGTTTACAGTTACCCACATGAAAATTATTGTAAATTCTCAGTTATACCATCCCTATTTTGTGTAAGTGCTTGATAGCTACCGATGATTCTTCCAATCAACTCTGGGGTTAAATCTAAAGCCTCACATTTCTCGCCATTTGCTACAATTGGGGCCAATTGATTAAATTCTTTCTTCAACTCCATAACATGTAAAGAATACAGATGTAACAATATTATTAACAACTCAACCTCTTCTTGCTTGATTATTACTCTTTGCTCAGCCAACTCAATAACTTCAAAAGCGTACTGCTTCTGTCCTTTAGCAGTCAAATTTTCCCAGTAATCTGGTGTTTGCGAAATAGCAAGTTTTGCTTGAAGAGCATTGAAATTTTTTTCACGCTTCGAAGCCAGCCTTGCTATTGGCAGCAGCCGGTCTTCCTGAAAAATTTCCCTGAAATCATCCATATAATACCGGGCCTTAGAAGCACATTTTTGAGGAAGGTCCACCCAGGAGCACGACGCAATAAGAAAATTAATAATTATTAATGACAAATATTTCATAGATAAACCCCCTTAAGAGCGAGACCTCTATTCAACGAAAACCATACTGAAACAGAAATGTAACATCGAGACTTGTCAACTTGCCACTATGTATCCATTTAGAAACAACTGCCATCAATAGAACACCATCTGGAAAAAAGGATTAACTTTCCAATAAGTAGTAATTACAATCGGTACTACTACAAATAAAAGCACTATTCCCCAACGTCCTCAGAAATCCATTACCTATAGTGTAAATAGTACGCTTACCACAAGAACGGCCCCTAGTTTCGATGAGATAGGGTATCTGCAGGAGTTAACTTAACTCCTGCAAACCCAATAAGTTCTTCTTTTATATCACTCTTCTTTAGTCAAAAAAATCATCACACGCCAATGGCCCACTAAATTCTAGCAAAGCCTGGGGCATTTGAATTTGCTCCTTCAACTGTCCAAATTGATACAGATAGAAGTTGACATCTGCCTGCATGGATTTCATATAACTCTGCTCACCACCAAAAATAATTACAGAGGGAAACTCCAGCGGATAAAAGCTGGCAATATCTGCTTTTGCTTCGACAACTAACTTGTATGAAATTTTGTTAAGTTCAACTTGTAGATAACCTGAACAAGCATCAGCTTCCCGCTTAACAGAGAAACCATTAAAAGCCGGTAAAAAAATCAGGTCATACTCTTCAGAAACATATCGCCCCGCCCACATTTCAATCTCTGAGTCACCCAGTTTAGCTCCGGTAATCATATAGTAGAGGTCATCTGTTAGCCCCATTGAATAGATCATACCGGCACTGGATTCTTTGTCATACCAGCCCTTATCCAATTGCGCATAGCCAACACCGGCTAGAGACATAGAACCATCAAAGTAACTGTAATTGACTGGGGTACCGACCGTATATAGGAACCACTTTCCTCCTACCCCAGGTATCTCAGGAATAAATCCAAAAGGGGTTTGACCGGGGTTTAACCCATGCCAGTAATGGTGGTGTTCACCAGCCCACTCCATATTAAACAGGAAATCTGGGTGTAAGACCTGTACACCCTGCTCATCGGCCACAACTACTCCCGGTACTTCATAGTAGAACTCATCAATACCTTCAGGGTGCTTCAAGATCACTTCATCAAAAAAGAGATCATACTTCGTGGTAGCTCCGGCCTCTGAAGAAAAAGCTAAATGGATATAGGCTTTAGGCTTGGCAACTGCAAAGTCAGGTGCAATATAGGTTTGTAAGCTAACTTTGAAATATCCCACATCGGGAATTGCAATGTTATAGAACCATTGCTCAGCCCAGGTTTCATCAGAGCTAGGCTCATGTGCACTTAAGTCACTTAGAGTGGTAGCACCAACAAATATGGGAGATATCATTAATCCGATTACAATCAGTATTCTTTTTATCATAAAATACATTGAATAATCCTCTTTTACTCTTCACTAGTTACATTACGACAACAACGTTTAAGCTGGGCATTAATCCAAAGCCGAATTGCCAGCCACAAGATACTAGCCGTACAGTGCAAGATTATTTTTCATTTCTTATGGGTATTAATTATTTGCGATCTATTCTACAAAGATAATCAAATACATTTATTTTAATTTTTTGGTCAATCAACCTTCTACTCAATAAAAGTGGATAGTCATAAAAGCAGCGTGATATTCCTCTTTAATCGCGAATAAACACCTAAACTGTTGGATAAAATTCCCTCCTCTCGGCGCTTTAATTAACATGAATAAGAATATTCCTTCCAAGTTACCAATATTGATTGGTGGTGAGTGGATTCAGTCCAAAAGTACTGAGTGGCTGGATGTAACCAACCCCGCTACCGGCGATGTTATTACACAGGCGCCATTGTCTACCCCGACTGAACTGGAGAATGCAGTAATTTCCGCCAAAGAAACATTTGACCAATGGCGAAATACGCCGGTTACCGCAAGAGCACGGATTATGTTGAGGTACCAGGCGCTTCTGAAAGAAAATCAGGAGCTGCTGGCTGAAATCCTCAGCGAGGAAACAGGTAAAACTTTTGAGGATGCCAAAGGGGACGTCTGGCGCGGTATTGAGGTTGTTGAGCATGCAGCCAATATCGCTTCACTAATGATGGGTGAAACCGTAGAGAATGTTGCCAACACCATCGACTGTTACTCCTATCTACAACCTATTGGAGTTTGTGCGGGGATCACACCATTTAATTTCCCCGCAATGATTCCACTGTGGATGTTTCCAATGGCGATTGCCTGTGGGAATACTTTTATTCTGAAACCCTCTGAACAGGATCCTGTCACGCCTTGCAAACTGGCCGAATTATTTGCTGAAGCGGGGGCTCCAGCAGGTGTTTTACAGGTAGTACATGGCGGCAGGGAACAGGTGGATTTTCTTCTAACGCATCCCGGCATTCAGGCCATTTCATTCGTTGGTTCAGTCCCCGTAGGGCGGCATATTTACCAGATGGGTACCCAGCACCTAAAACGAGTTCAAGCTTTTGCCGGTGCAAAAAACCATATGGTCGTGATGTCCGATGCCAATAAGGCTGCGGCTATTAATAATATTGTTGGATCATCCATCGGAGCTGCCGGGCAACGCTGCATGGCGATTTCCGTCGCTGTACTTGTTGGGGAGACACAACAATGGGTAGACGACATTAAAGACGCTATGTCAGCTATCAAGCCCGGTCATTGGAAGGATACGCAAGCGGGCTTCGGTCCACTAATATCACCCGCTGCTCGTGCGAGGGTGCTTGGGTATATCGCCCAGGGCAAAAAGGAAGGCGCCCGCTGTGTATTAGATGGCTCTGAAATTACTGTCGAAGGGTTTCCCAATGGAAACTGGGTTGGTCCCACCCTATTTGCCGATGTAACTTCGGACATGTCGATCTATACCGACGAGATTTTTGGTCCCGTACTTTGCCTGGTAAATGCCGACTCCCTGGAAGAAGCAATCCAATTAATCAATAACTGCCCCTATGGCAATGGCACCTCAATATTTACGGCTAGTGGCGCTGCCGCACGTAAGTTCCAACACGAAATATTAGTGGGGCAAGTCGGTATTAATGTACCTATTCCAGTGCCATTACCTTTCTTTAGTTTTACCGGCTGGCGAGCGTCTTTTTACGGTGATCAACACGCTTATGGAAAACAAGCTGTACGGTTTTATACCGAAACCAAAACTGTTACGGCACGCTGGTTTGACAGTGATATAGAGCATGCAGAGCACACCAACTTAACCATACAGCTCAAATAATGTTAACTGGAGAGCAGCATGACTAAAACAGTCGCATTTTTAGGGTTGGGCCATATGGGACTGCCTATGGCCACCAACCTGGTCCAGGCGGGCTTTGAAGTTAAAGGGTTTGACCCAGTCACTGAAATACTGGATACCGCTGTAGAAAGCGGTATCAAAAAGTGCTCCTCTCCCCAAGAGTCCGTCGAGGAAGCAGATTTTGTGGTAAGCATGCTGCCTAATAGCGCGGCGGTTGAGTGCCTGTATATTGATACCGACAAACTACTCGACAGTATTTCTCGCGACTGTTTGATTATCGACTGCTCCACTATTTCTTCCAACAGTTCTAAGCGCCTTATTCGTGAAGCCAGAATCAAAGGCCTGCAAGCCATTGAAGCCCCTGTTTCCGGGGGAGTGGCGGGTGCTAGCAAAGGAACTTTGAGTTTTATGTGTGGGGGAGAGGCCGGTGATGTCGACAGGGCCCGGGAAGTTCTAGAGCCAATGGGTAGCAATATTTTCTATGCAGGAGCAGCGGGATCTGGCCAAACAGCAAAGATTTGTAACAATATGCTGCTGGCTATTCATATGATTGGTACCGCTGAAGCCCTACAAATGGGGGTAGATAATGGACTCGACCCCAATGTGCTCTCCGACATTATGTTAAAGAGTTCAGGAGCCAACTGGTCCCTACAAAATTACAATCCCTATCCCGGAGTAATGCCCGAAGTTCCAGCGAGTAAAAACTATAGCGGTGGCTTTATGGTAAAACTTATGTGTAAGGACCTGGGGTTGGCGCAGGAAGCAGCCACTCAGAGTAAGAGCTATACGCCTCTCGGCTCAATGGCGCGCAATCTCTATGGAATTCTCAATTTGCGCGGAGGTAGTGATTTGGACTTCTCATCTATTCAAAAGCTATTTCAAGAAGTGGATTAGCCGCGTAGCAGGCTGGGTATCCACAACCCCTGCCGCAGCTCCACTTCTCTCCAGCACCAGTTACTGGCTATGGTTGCATGACTTTACCGAGAATTCGGATTTCACGCACTTGATCCCACTCTATAGCAAAGTAGAACTTTTGTTTGCGTCCAGCATTACTGGGAATCGTGAGTTCTTCAGGGTTTCCTTTGCCCCTAAACAAGTTGGCTGCATAGCCATCCTGGTCAATAAGGATCACTGCCTCGGAGCTATCCAGGTCGATTAACCGCACGGGGAAGTCATTTTGATTTTTAAAACCAACTTCAACATAGCAACCACTCTCTGCATGGGCGGTCACTGCGATAACGTCGCTTTCCAGATACTTATTGAGATCTTCCAGCGTATTGATAAGTACAGCACCATCAGTACTCTGCCCTGTTTTACGTCCATCAACCACACCTTCACTGGCACCATCCATCAGGTTTTTACCAAAGCTGACGATGTTAGACATCACTGATTTTGCCGTTTCCGCTACGCCACTCTCTTGCTCATCTGTATTTTGCTGTGCAAACGCAGAGGAACATAAAATCAGGCCGGCAATTAAAATCGTTCTTCGCACTGATATCTCCATATCCTTTACTATCCATTCCAACTTAAGCCAGCTCCAGTTAGCTGGCTTAAGTTGGGAATATTAGCAAAAGAAATATTGCTTGGAAAAACGATTAGTGTTTGCGCGGTACAAAATCAGGATTACTGTCCCTGCCCTGTTGCTGCAATTTGAACCTCTCGAATATTTACATGCTGGGGCTGGGAGTACATGAACATAGCTGTGCGAGCAATATCCTCTGCATTAATTGCACCACCAATGGATTCTTTCCATTGTTGATAGGCCTCAATAATTTCTGCTGAGGTAGTGTGGCTTAGCAGCTCTGTTTCCACCGCGCCGGGGCATATGGTCATTACACGTACCCCGGTAGGCGCCACTTCCTCGCGCACGGTTTCACCAATAGCAGAGACAGCATATTTGGTACCACAGTACGCAGCATGATTGATAAATGTTTTTACTCCAGCAATAGAACTGATATTGATAATGGTCCCGGAATGGCGAGTTTTCATATCCTCCAAAACTGCCTGCATACCGTTAAGCAAGGCCAATACATTCACATCGAACATTTTCCGCCACTCATCGGGGTTCTGGGTTTCAATATTGCCCAGTAACATTTTGCCGGCATTGTTAATCAGACAGTCAACCGGACCAAACTGAGTCTCAGCCTCACGAATTGCCTCGCGCAAGGCTGCCATATCAGTCACATCCACTTTCCTGCAAAGAGTATTTGGCAGATTTAAAGCTTCCAGCTTGTCCACACGCCTTGCCAACAATAATAGAGGATGCCCGGCAGCAGACATATGTTGGGCAATGGCAGCACCAATACCTGAACTGGCTCCAGTAATAACAACGAGTGGTTTGGACATGGGCTCTCTCTCCTTCAATGAGTTATCCCGGCGGATAGTTTTGTTTAAGTAGACCCAGTATAGGAATTCCGACTAATATGATTAGCCCAACCAATAGGAAAACATTGTTTGGTTTTTATGAACAATATCTCATGGCGCGCTATTCGTGCATTTATTCAGGTGGCCGATGCCGGAAGCTTCACCGCTGCAGCGCGGGACAGCGGCTTTTCCAAGGCCAATTTGAGCCAACTGGTCACAGAGCTGGAAACAACCCTGGATATACAGCTTCTCTACCGCACGACAAGACAACTGCGTCTTACCGAGATTGGTGAGGGTTACTATTTGCGTTGCAAGCAAGCGATGCAGCAGTTGGATTCAGCCGCCGAGTGGGCCAGTGAATCAAAGGGAGGACTGGAGGGAAACATCCGCATCAACGCTGTTGGTGGCATTATCGGAGAGAGCTTAATTGCTCGGCTGGTGATCAAGTTTCAGCAGGCCAATCCAGGAGTTAGAGTTCATCTGGACTTTTCCAGCACCCGAGTAGATTTGATTCAAGACCAGTACGATTTGGTTATTCGTATGGGCAGTTTGCCGGACTCCTCTCTAATCGTGCGTAAACTTCACACTATCAAAACCCGATACGTAGCCAGCCCAAAGTTCCTTCAAGAATATGGACCTATAGAAAAACCTGCTGATTTAGCATCTGTACCGCTAATTTCCGGCAGTGTAGATCAATGGCTGCTGACACGAGGTAAGAATCAACAGGTTGTGCAAGTTGAAAACAGCACTAAATTGATTAGCGGAAGGGTAATGCACCGCGCTGCAATTGAGGGACTTGGAATTACCCGGCTGGCAGATATCTATGTCCAGGCAGATATTGCCAGTGGGCGTCTGGTTGAAATTCTGCCCGGCTGGTCTGAGTCTACCGAGCTCTCCATGGTATGCCCGCCCCTACGCCACCAATTATTACGGGTGCGCAATTTGATGCAGTGGCTAAAGGAAGGTTTTGCGGATATTTATTTACAGGCTTTAGCTGTTAGTCCTATTGAATAAAGTACCTCAAATAAACGCGAACAATTTGTCTCTGTGACTAGCTTTTCCTAATTACCGTCAAAGTTCACCTTCTGATTGTTTTATTGCCTGTAATTCCACCGGTGACAAAGCCTTGTAGCCACGCAAATAGGGCCAGCCATACCCCCAGCGAAATGGGGTGGGTAAAAAAGGCGTACCGCCAACCCGAACTCCAAGTAACATCATTAGTGCAACTTCTTCTTCCCCGGTTCCAGCTACACAGACTTCCAGATCTTTATCCGCCTGCTCGCGTTCATCGTATGTGCCCCCTTTCCAGTAGGCATAATCATGGGCAATACAGCAGTCGAGCCACAACTCCTGTTGATCAAAAGTTCCATCGGGAAATGCGCTACAACCATCAGTAGTAAATGGCTCTATTTCCTGCGCAAAGGCTTCCAAACTCAATAAGGAAATGAACAACAACCAGCGGCACATCAGTCCTACTCATACACTCAAAAAAAGTAAATCGGCTCGGACACTGAAATATAACCCCACCTCTTCGATAAACCACTAAAAATTGAATTTAAGCCCACTTGCCATTAGTGTCTATTAGACACATAATGTTTCAAGACCCATTATTCAAACCCTGGAGAGACCGGGGTTTATTCACAGCAAGGAGCTTGCTGCTATGGCCCAGCACTACGATTTTGCCGTTTTTATCGGTCGATTCCAGCCATTCCATTCCGGACATCTAAAAGTAGTCCAGTGCGGATTAGCTCAGGCCCAGCACCTGATTATCCTGATTGGCTCCGCCAACCAACCCCGCAATCCTCGCAACCCCTGGACTCATCGCGAGCGGGAACAATTTATCAGGAAAAGCTTAAGCGAGAGTGACAACAAGCGCCTGACCTGCCTTCCTTTAATGGATGTGCCTTACAATGATGAACTGTGGGTGCGCAATGTACAAAACTCAGTTAACGGCATAGTGACCGCTCATCACAGCATTCCTCACAAGCCACCTCAAATTGCATTAATCGGGCACCAGAAAGACCAGAGCGGTTTTTACCTCAACCTCTTCCCCCAGTGGGAATCCCTTGGGGTGGAGAATCACAACGAAATCAGTGCAACCCCCTTTAGGGAGGCACTATTTACCGACAGCGCCGATAGCTTGTTGAATTCACTCAACCAAGAAAAGCAATTGCCAGAGGGCACTATTGGCGCTTTAAGAGAGTTTGTGGAGACCAATCCAGCCTACGGCGAAATGCGCGAAGAAATGGCATTCATCCAGCGCTACAGATCCTCCTGGGCCACCGCTCCCTATCCGCCAACTCACGTTACTGTCGATGCTGTAGTGGTCCAATCTGGCCATATCCTGCTGATAGAGCGACGAGCTTTTCCCGGGCGGGGTTTATGGGCGCTGCCCGGTGGTTTTGTCGACCCCGGTGAGCGACTGATCGATGCCTGCCTGCGAGAATTGCGAGAGGAAACACGCCTTAAAGTCCCGACACCAGTGTTGAAAGGATCTATACGCCGGCAGGATGTATTCGATGAACCCTATCGCTCGGCCCGTGGAAGGACTATCACACACGCCTATTACATAGAACTGGCTCCCAGCCAACAGCTACCCAAGGTAAAGGGCGGTGACGACGCTCGCCATGCCCGCTGGGTTCCCCTCGCTGATCTGGACCCTCAGCAGCTATTTGAAGACCACTATTACATCATTCAATCCCTGATTGGCGGTGCCTAAAGCTGGTAGGAGGTGGCCAATTGCCGCCTCTTGCACATTCAACAACTCGCATTACCTTCACCAATACCCAAAAAACACGCCAATACTTGACAGCTTAGTATCGAAAAGACACTATTAACTTAGTTGGTGTCCTTTAGACAATAATTGGCAAGGCCCGCACTGGAGAGACCGGTGCTAACAACTACTCACGGAGGATTTCCGCGATGAACCAGTACAACCCAATCCTGAATGTCGACAGCTATAAAACCAGCCACTACCTTCAGTACCCAGAGGGAACCCAGTATGTCAGCAGCTATATCGAGAGCCGGGGCGGCCAGTTCAAAGAGGCTGTTTTCTTTGGCCTACAGGCATTTATCAAGCAGTACCTGACTACCCCGATCAACGCAGAGCACATCGAAGAGGCAGAGGAGCTCTGTCTGGCCCATGGCCTGCCATTTAATCGCGAGGGATGGGAATACATTCTCCAGGAGCATCAGGGTTACCTGCCCATTGAGATTCAAGCAGTTCCCGAGGGCAGCGTTATCCCGACTAGGAATGTCTTAGTCCAAGTAGTCAATACAGACCCCAAGTGCTTCTGGCTAACCAGCTATATCGAAACCGCCCTGCTGCGCGCAATTTGGTACCCCACCACAGTTGCCACCCAAAGCCGGGAAGCCAAAAAGGTCATTCAACGATATTTACTGGAAACTGCTGAGGGCCTCGACTCACTGCCCTTCAAGCTACATGACTTTGGCGCACGCGGTGCTAGCAGCGAAGAGACAGCTGCGATTGGGGGCCTGGCCCACCTGGTAAATTTCCAAGGCACAGACACCATTGCCGCCGTACTCGCCGGCCGCCGCTACTACGCAGCCCCAATGGCCGGATTTTCAATACCCGCTGCAGAGCACAGCACCATGACCAGTTGGGGACGCGAGCAGGAAGCCAAAGCCTATGAAAATATGCTGACGCAATTCAGCGGTGACAATCGTCTGGTCGCCGTAGTGAGTGACAGCTACGATCTTTGGAGTGCTATCGAGAATATCTGGGGCGGTGAATTAAAAGAGAGGGTAGAAAATAATGGCGGCACCCTGGTAATTCGCCCGGATAGCGGCGATCCCGTTGATATAGTCACTCAGACTATTGAGCGCTTGATGAGAATATTCGGAGCGACCATTAATAGTAAAGGTTTCCGAGTACTTCCTGACTTTATTCGGGTGATCCAGGGTGACGGGATTTCTCTACACACCATTGAGGGCATCCTCAGCGCAATGAAAGCCAGAAAACAGAGCGCTGAAAATATTAGCTTCGGTATGGGAGGTGAGCTTTTACAAAAAGTTAACCGAGATACCATGAGATTCGCCATGAAAGCCAGTGCGGTTCGAGTCGATGGCCTATGGCGGGATGTTTACAAAGACCCCGCCACCGATAGCGGTAAGCGCTCCAAGAGAGGGCGCTTGGCATTAATAAATCATCCCGGCGGAACGCCCTACACTATTCATGAGCAAGATATTGGTAGCCGTAATAATCTGCTGGAAACCGTCTACCGCAACGGGAAATTACTTATAGAACAAGACCTGGAAACTATTCGGAAACGGGCAGTTATTGTTGAGGGTAGAGATATATTGGCTGTTGCCAGTTAATATTAACTAATCAGTAATCTTTTAGGGAGCGTTGATGTTATTGGAAATTGCAGTTGGAGATGCCTACGGAGCCGGATTTGAGTTTTGTAGCCGTGAGATTATTAACAATAACAATCATGCTAACGGGTATATCTCTCATCCCCTTGGCATCAAACCCGGTTGTTATACCGACGATACTCAGATGAGCTTGGCTATTGCTGAGCTCCTTCTTGAGAATTCGAATCCCCAAGAGTCGGACTTTGCACAAGCTTTTATCCACGCTTATAAGCGTGATCCTCGCCTTGGATATGCATCAGGCTTTCAAAGCCTTCTCGATAGCTGTGAAACTGGAAAGGATCTAACTCGCAAGATAAGGCCTCACAGCAAACGTAACGGTGCAGCAATGCGCTCAGTACCCCTTGGGCTTATTCCCGATATTGATCAACTACTAACAGTGGCTAAATGCCAAGCTAGCGTTACGCACAATACCGAAGAGGGGATCTTATCTGCTTAAGCAGTTGCCCTAATGGCACATCTATTAATCTACCAAAAATCAACTCTAATTGAGTTGCCCAAGCTTATTGAGAAAAAGCTCAACCTAAAATTAATAGGAAGCTGGTCTGGCAAGGTCAACTGTGATGCCTTAGAAACCTTGGCTGCGGTAAATATAGCACTACAAAGTAATCGAGACTTCCTTGGACTATTGAAGACCTGTATAGATTTTGGTGGTGATACTGATAGTGTCGCCGCAATTGCCTGCGGGCTTGCAGCACTTACCAGAGAGTACGATTTGGAACTTCCTTTCAGTTTACTCTCTGGCCTGGAAAATAGTACTTATGGATACCAATACTTGATTGAGCTAGATAAAAAATTAGTTAACAATTTTTTATCTTAAGAAGCGAAACTATTTTTCAGTTAAAGCTCTAAATTTCTTATAAATTTATGATCAGCGGAGCTTTCACTCAAACGATAGAGCGCTGCAGGCCGACCTTTTTCAGAACGTTTTTCACCAGTATCTACTAACAAATTTGCCTGCTCAATTCGCCTGCGAAATGATTTTTTCTGTATTGGTTTACCAATTATTGCCTCATGTACATGCTGCAACTCTGGCAAGGTAAAAGTTTCCGGTAATGCAAATGCAGGCACAATAGTATAGAGCGCTTTTTGAACCAAACGCTCATGGGCACGACTAATAATTTCCTGATGATCAAAAGCCAGAGATAATTGAGATATCTGAGAGTAAGGCAACCAGTCCACACTCGATACGGTATCGATTGCACTTGCACAGCGCTGGTGGGCAATCAAGGCAGTATAGGCAACCGATATCGACCATCCGCGCTTGTCTCGGCTAGATCCACCAAAGGTATAAAGCTGCTCTAAATAGGGAGGTATAACTGATGTCTTTTCTTTTAGCTTTCGGTTAACCGCCGCCTCCAGACTATTATCTTCGGTTTCAGAGACAAATCCTCCAGGCAAAGCCCACTTTCCTTTCTCTGGGTGAGCCGAGCGCTTAACCAATAACACCTTGAGAAAGCCTTCGTGATAGGTAAATAGAACTGCATCCACAGTAACTAAAGGAGCGTCAAAGTTACGCTTCTCATAGCGAGCTATATAGTCTTTTTCATTCATAGGGAGAGACAAGTATCATTTAGACACTTAGTGTAACTCGAAGGTATTGGTGGGATAAAGTTATTTACTTTCAGATAATTCTGAGCCGTCAATTTCCTCTTGTAGCTTTTCCAAGTCGTCCAGAATTCTCAGGAATTTCTGTCCAAATTCTGTAACGTTATATTCCACACGGGGAGGAATCTCTGCATAGCTGATCCGCTCCAGTATCCCGAACTCCATATTTCTTCGTAAACATTCATTCAGGACCTTGGTAGTCAAACCCTCAACGCTGCGAACCATCTCCCCCGGTCGATTTACCCCTCCAGCCAGAAGCTGATAGACAGTAAGGGACCATTTACAGCCATAGATAGTCTCAACCATTCTGGCACTTCTCTTGGGCGGGCGCTTTCGCGTGAGCATGTTTTTCTCTGATTTCATCAATACTTACCAAAAAGTAACTAGTGCACCATTTTGTGCTTACTTTTCAACCTATCCGATTCTTTTCTAAACTCCACTCACGTAATGAGCATATCTCAGTGAGGAAATAATATGAGTGACTCCACTAAAAGACCAGATTCTACTGAACAAAAAGAAGTTGCCTTAATCGTTGGTGGTTCCAGTGGTATGGGACTCGCCATTGCAAACCTACTGGTGAAACAGGGAATCCACACAGTTATTATTGGCAATAATCTCAACAAACTTGAAAGAGCCCACAACGAATTAACTCAGATGGGCTCTGCAGAAGCACTTCAGGCAGACCTCTATCAACAGGCTGATATCAGCGATATTATCGAATATATAAAATCCAGCAATCATCATTTTAAATACCTGGTAAACGCCGCTGGATATTTTAATCCTACTGCATTTCTTGAACATACTCGGGAAGACTACGACACTTATCTCGACCTCAACCGTGCCACCTTCTTTATTAGCCAGGCCGTAACAAGAAACATGGTAGACAACGGCGGAGGGAGTGTAGTGAATATTGGCTCCATGTGGGCCAAGCAATCCGTAAAGGCGACACCCTCCTCAGCCTATTCAATGGCCAAAGCCGGTTTACATTCGCTCACCCAACATATGGCGATGGAACTGGCCGATCACAAAATTCGTGTTAATGCAGTATCCCCTGCGGTGGTTAAGACGCCTATCTATGAGCCCTTTATCGATTCGGGGGAAATAGACCAAGCACTTGCTTCCTTCGATAACTTTCACCCTATTGGCAGAATTGGTACCCCCCAGGACATCGCTGGTGTCGTAGATTTTCTTTTAAGCGACAAAGCAAGTTGGGTAACTGGAGCCATTTGGGACGTTGATGGCGGGGTAATTGCTGGGAGAAACTAGAATACCAAAACGCCCGGATAGAAGTATTTTATTCGGGCTCAATTTAGAGAAATTCCTGCACTGCAGCTCCTGCTAAAGAATTGTTATTTTACCTTTTATTTAAATATCCAGAGTAAACCATCAAAACCATCTAAAGTAGAAAATTAAATCCTAAGACATGACCAATCGCTTGTGCAACAAAATACCACTCACTATAAGGTATTTTACAGCATCAACAACATTCTGATCGGCTTGCAATAAGCTATCACTCTTCTCAAAAAATCTAATTGCCTTCTTATGGTCCAAAAACGGCATATCCAAAGTTGCACGGCTATGAACAATATCCTTCATATATTCATAAAGTTTCCTGTTTTTCTTATCCGTAAGTGGTGGAGTCCAAAGAGGCTGTTTTTGCTTCTTGTATACTTGCTCTGTTAACACAGGTTTCATGGCTTCTCTGAGTATATATTTCTCCGTTAACCCGCGAATCTTGTATTTATCCGGCAATACTGAGACATACTCAACCAGGTGATGATCCAGAAAAGGTAGGCGCCCTTCGATAGAGTGAGCCATTTCTGTTCTATCCCCCATCATTGTAAGAACATAGTGGGGCAGCATAGACTTGGTAAAGGTATATAGACTTTTTGATAAAATGGACCTGTTCTTAACCGAAAAGGCACCTCCCAAGTGTTCCAACAGAGTTTCTGCAGGCTGTAAGTTCTGTATATACTCGGCATAACCCTCACAAAACAATGGGAATATCTTTGTGCCCATATCCATAAAGCTCTGCATCCAGTTTGGAAAGAAGCCAAGGGCTGACTTCACCACCTGTGACTGATGCATTCTTGTAGAGGCCATAAAAACGCCTTCGGAAACAGGATCACCAGACTGCAATTTCTGCAAGATAGCTTGCTTTTCTTTTTTTGGAATTGCATCTAAATAATTTTCGATAAAATCTTGCCTGAACCAACCGTAACCAGCAAATACTTCATCTGCTCCATCCCCAGTAAGAACCACTTTATAACCGTGCTCTCGAACAACTCGGCTTAGAACATATTTAGTGATAGCGTTACCGTTAAAGAACATTTTTTCGCCGGTATAAGCAGTATCCTCAAAGCAAGAGATCAGTGTGTCACTATCAATTTCAACAGGGTGATAATTACTTCCCAAGTAATCAGTCATGGATTTTGCGTTAGAGGACTCATCATAGGCCGGATGATCAAAAGATAAGGTGAATGCATCGATCGGCTTATCCACCATACCTTGCGCTATACCAAGCACGGAAGAGGCATCTATGCCACCACTCAAATAGCAGGCAACAGGTACATCAGCTTTGAGCCTTAACTTAATCGATTCAGAGAAGCGCTCGCGCACCTCACTAATAACCTCTTTCTCATCGAAAACATTACTTCTTTGTTCCGCAATAGTGGGGAAGTGTAAATTCCAATAAAGATGAGTCGAAAATTGTAGATTATCCAAATAGGCCAAACCATAATGACCAGGAGGAAGCTCATGAATATTGTTAAATAAGCTAGAGGCTGGAGCATGCAAGAAGCTAATTTCTTGCCAAAAAGTATGTGGATTCCAATCTATCGGCAAGCCAAGCGCTTTGAAGGCCTTAACTTCTGATGCAAAACACAAGCATCCATCTGCCCAGTAATAAAAAAGAGGTTTTATTCCAAATCTATCTCGAGCAGATAATATTAAGTTTTTTCTTTTATCGTAAAGTACGAAAGAAAATTCTCCTCGAAGATAGTCCAAGCAATAAACGCCAAACTCTTGATATAGGCCGATAAGTATTTCACTATCCGATTGTGTAAGAAAACGATAGTTCCGCCTTATCAAATCATCTTTTATCTCTAAATAATTATAAAATTCACCATTAACAATGCAGACTACCTCTCCATCATCACTCAATAGTGGCTGCTGACCACCTTCCAAGTCAATAATACTTAGGCGCTTATGAGCCAGCCAGGCCCGTCCATCTCCTGATGACCAGAACCCTTCACCATCAGGCCCTCGATGGGAAAGGGTCTGTAATGCTCGATAAATCTGTTCCCGGTTGTATACAACGGTATTTGAAAATACAGCTAGCAGCCCACACATTTTGCTGCCTCCCCAATATCGATAGAAGGACTGCCTCAGATTAGCAAAAAAGTACTTCGCGCCATCTACTCAAAAAAAAGCGAACAAATACTTATACATTAAAGAATTGAACTAGAGATAAGTATGAGATTAAAATTTATAACCAAACTCACATTTCACTAGCTGAGCTTGATTACAAGCTCAGACTTAAAGAGAGTTATAAATTTTAAAGATATCATTTTCTTTCACTATCCAGCTAAGCTTTAGCTAAAACTCTAGATATATTGCTGCTCTAGGAAAATCTTTTGATTTACCTGAGCAACCTAAAATCTTTACTTAGAATAAAGATCTCTAAAATTTACATTGTACGTATTCCATTCGGTCTAGATTAATGATAACAATACCATTTAAACTCAAACAACTAACTTTATACGTAAATACAAATTATACAGCCCAATCAATAAATATAAACCGCTCCTGAAGAATAAGCTTCATTGTTCTCAGGGCTTGCGAGTAAACCACTATCGGCACTTCCTTCACCGTTCGCCCCTACTGCTAAACTAGCTCCATCTCCACTTAGCGCAACAGAGCCACCAAATTTGTCTCCCGAGTCTGTGTTGCTCGCCTTAATATAAGCCTCACTAGACCAGTCTACGCCATTAAATATATAGGTATAAACTGCTCCTGCTTTCTTTGAAGATTCGTCTGTACTATCTCCGAACAATCCTTGGCTATAGCTTTTCTCTCCCCATGCTCCCACGGCGATAAAACTGCCATCATCACTCAGGTTTACCGCCTCTCCAAAGTAAGCCGATACATGAGGATTGGAAGCTTTCAAATAGGCAGTTTGCTCCCAAGCGTTTTCTTTTCGAGAAAAAATATAGACAGCGCCACTAGAAGCTACACTTCGATCATCCTGATTTTCATTAGACCCATCTTGATATGGGGCTCCAACAGCTAGAGTTTTCCCATTACCACTTAAATTGAGTGCAAATCCAAACCAATCACCAACATATGCATTACTAGCCGATATCTTGCTATCTTCTACCCAAGATTCACCATCCAACTGGTATAGATAAACGGAACCTGCCTCTGCATTGTCAGCATAAGCCCCAACTGCGAATGAAGCCCCGGCATCATCAAGGCTTATCGAAGAACCAAAACCTAACCCCTCAGAACTATCAGTAGCCTTAATGTAGGCATACTGTGACCAACTTCCCTCCTCATTACGGAACACATATACCGCTCCAGAATCTTCAATAGAATCGCCATCAAGACCACCATCTTCACTGGGTGCGGTTACTGCTAAAGTAGAACCATTCCCACTAAGGCTAAGGGCATAGCCAAATAGGTCATTATTTCCTCGATTGTCTGCTTGAAGTCGGGCGCTATGGACCCAACCTTCATTACTTCGGGAAAAAATATGAACAGCGCCCGCAGAAAAATTATCATTTTCCCCGTTCTCCTTAAATGCCCCTACTGCAAGCGTATAACCATCATCGCTAAGGCTCAATGCAGTTCCAAACTCTGCAGCTTCTTGAGGATCTGGAGACTTAAGATAGGCTTGCTGTGTCCATTCGCCATCTTCCCGACTAAAAATATAAACTGCACCTGAATCAGGTGTCAGGTTATCCTCTTGGTCACCACCGCTATCTTCGCGAGGAGCACCTACTGCAAGCAGGTTGCCATCATCGCTAATTGCTAGATTCCAACCAAACTGATCGTCAGCATCCGTATTACTGGGTTTAAAATAACCGATACTACCTATCACATCCTGATCAATCGCTACTGCATCAGAATCGATACATCTCTGATCATCGCAGGTTTGCAATAAGTATTGGGCATTAAGCTTTTTGAATAAAGGCACCACTAATTCAATGCGCTCTTCTTTTGGCGCAATGGGATTTCCAATAGGTTCAAACCCAGAGTGCCCATCAGCATTTTCAAATAACTGATAATAAGTTGCCCCAGAAACATCGCTCCAGCGAAAGATTAGCGTTTTAGGTTTCTCATAATGGACCGCCATCGTAGCAGCTGTAAGCTCGCCACTTGTGTCTGGATCATCTCCCCCGCTCGAAGATCCATTACAACCTGAAAGATATACACTGAACATCAAGATTGCTAGATTAATATTAAATTTCACTATATGCTTTCCTTATAGGTCATCGTATCATTTTTCAAAACTCTCATATCCTTAGCCCTTAATTAGATATGACTTTTATTGTCAACACGAAAATACAGACTATTCTCGTATCGCCTTAGCACTAAAATATTTCCAACAAGAACCACTGCAAGAAGTAAAATTAGAATGAACTTCGAATATATTCGTAAATAAACATCCCCTTTTATAGACTTAGGTTTGATTCTCTTTTAGAGCCTTGACAGGATTAAGGGCTCAGACTGCTTTATTAATTTGCCAATTAAGACTTAGAAATTCATTCTTGAATTCACAATAACTAATTAACCAGCATGAAAAAACATAAAACATAAAAATCAAACACTCAGACGAGCAGACATTATTATGTATATTTTATTTATTCAGCAGCCGGCAGTAATAACTACTAAACAAAGTGTAAAACACTTATCAACGTCTATACTATTTACCTTTTATTATTGGGTTTGCGCCAATCATCCTGCACATCAAATAGAGCAAACGACCAATACGAAACCAATACGAAACCAATACGAAACCAATACGAAACCAATAGTAATATCTATAAATATAATTTGTTAATTTAATCTATAAACTATCATTCTTCACATTACAACCGAGACTTTATAAGGCACTCATAATGAAACAGCCATCTAAATACACTGATACTTTTAAGCAGCCTACAAGATTCAACTGACAGAGTGAACTTTTTTAAAAAATATATTTTTACCCTCCGAATTAGAACAACAGGTCCAACTAAAAGTCTTTAATGGCTAGACATCTGTCCGAACTTGAGGGTACGTTCTTATAAAGAAATGTGACTCAAAATTTCTTAGCCAACAAAAATACGGATAATTTTTTAGCAGCTTGAAACCAGATATCTCACATGTTTACACAAAATAAATCGATGAATAGATGGCAGCTTAAAAATTTTCGTGCGTCAAAAATAAGAAATGTGGACTTCTAGTCATTCAGATAATAGAGTATTATTTTATCGTATCTCATACCTTTTATGCATGAAAACAGCTTAAAAAGATGTAGTGATAATTTCTTGCAACAAAAATTTGTAAGTATTCCAATATTTATTTGGAGCTCAAGATATTAGATACTCAACAACTCTTCCAGCTCGCCCTGCATATAATTTTCGAGTCCACGGCCTCACCTTGGATTTACTAACTCCCATGACCTCACAATATTCATTCATTATATATTTTGATTGACTATCGGTTACACAACCTTCTACTGGTACTCAGAAAGAGAAAATACCTCTTTCACAATTGGATTATTATTGATCTTGTTGAGAGTGATGCTACCAGTAGCCAAATTTAATATGACGATTCCTTTTACAACATCTAGGGAACCTCTGAATAATTCTGAGTCAATTTGGTAATATTCACCTACCCATCAAGACTACGATGAATCATGCACCAAGTCACCTTTGCCGAAGCAGAATATAAGCTAAAGCGCCGTATAACTCGCCGAGAGAAGTTTCTTTCTCAAATGGAAACCCTCATCCCATGGCAGCGACTAGAAGCTCAGATCACTCCTTGTTACCCACAAGGCAAACGTGGCCGACAGCCATATCCATTGAGTGTCATGCTTCGTATTCATTGCATGCAGCTATTTTACAATCTCAGTGATCCCGCTATGGAAGATGCACTGTATGAAATTGAATCCATGCGTAGTTTTGCTGGATTGACTTTGAGTAACCCAATTCCCGATGAAACAACGATTCTTAACTTTCGCCACTTACTGGAGCTCAATCAGCTAGGTGCAGCTCTTTTTGATGAAATCAACAAACATCTTGCTGAGAATGGCATGGTACTGCGTGAAGGCACGATTGTAGATGCCACTATTATCTCTGCGCCAACTTCAACTAAGAATGAAAAGAAAGAACGTGATCCGGAAATGCATCAAACAAAGAAAGGCAATCAGTGGAATTTTGGGATGAAAATGCATATCGGGGTTGATGATGTGCTTGGAGTAATACATAGCATAGACACAACAGCAGCGAATTCGCATGATGTCACAACAACAGAGCGAGTTCTCCACGGGGAGGAGAAAAGAATCTGGGGAGACTCTGGGTACATTGGTGCGGAGAAACGTGAAGAGTTGAAAGAGCGGGAGGCGGATTGGTATATAGCAATGAAGCCGAGCAAGCTAAAAACTCTTCCAGGGCGTGATGCACTTCGTAAAGCGGAAAAGATCAAGGCGCAGATAAGAGCGAAGGTTGAGCACCCCTTCCGCTACATCAAACGGGTATTTGGTTATGACAAGGTCCGCTATCGGGGACTGCTAAAGAATACTGAGAGGCTGTGCTTACTGGCAGGCTTTACCAACTTATTAATAGGGAGAAAATACTTGGCTGCCTAGGGGTGGTTCGCCTGAAACCCGCCTATTGAGGGTTTCAGATGAAAAATTAGGGGACTATTACGCGAAAATTACACATTTGTGCGTAATAAAGTGAATTTTTCAAGCAGCTCAGCTTAATTCTAGAAAAATGCTTCGTTGATCAGAGGGTCCCTAGATAAATCACAGTCCTATTAAGGTATGATTTAAGATTAACCTTTGGAGTCACCCCTATTACTAATTGAATTTGGTAAAACCAAATCCACTGGTTTTCTTGAGTTGACATAATCACGGAATTCGGGGGCTACATATTCAGAGCGCAACTCCCATATCCTTTTAAAAGGTTCCATTGATAAGTATGCTGTATATTGACGAGTCATTGAGTCCCAAATAGTAAAATCGAGTCTGTTTGCCTTGTATTGGAAATAAGCTTCTTCCCAGATCTTAAAAAAACGATATACAAAACCAATGATCCTTAAAGTATCGGCACTCGACAAAGAATCAAAATCCTTCATCGCCTTCGCAAATATGTCTGCCATTGGTCCGTCACATATTGCTGCCACAGCTTCTCGATGAGCAATGGATATTTCATGCATAGAAGCGATCTTCGATTCTTTATTCTGAACTCTTATTAAAGCGGCAAGATAGACTAAAGATGCGACAACCGCAAAGGCACCAACAAGCTCACCAACGGCACTTAATGTATCCCATACCATAATCCGGCTCTACTCCTTCGAACAAGACGGTAATTTACATAGCTTTTAGTGCCAACTCTTATATTTTACAGATTTACCAACAGATAACGTTCTATTACCAAAATTATATAATCACCTACCCTGTAACGTTCATTTCCTATTTCTAGGCATCTGGAAGACTGACGACCTAAGAAAACAAGAAGAAGGTTAACGTATCCACAACTCTAATATTATTGTCATCTAATAGATATCACCAAGCAGAAACAAATACTTGCACGCCTGAATACCCTATATACAATCAGCCAACGACATAACCTTTAGATAAAAGCAAAAACAATTCCTCTGCCATTAAATTTCAGAAATTTTAAATTAGTAAGTAAATGCACCCGCCAAGATTAAACCGAGAAGGAAGAGATGACGTATATCAACCTAAAGAAAATCGCGGCCACATGTGTTAAACATATTTCTATGCCAACAGAAAACAGGAGAGGAGGGTGAAAGATGAGTTATGAGCGAAATGAAAAAGGCATTTCGCTCAGTTATAGCTACCTAACCGAGAATTTTCTTAACGTGTCTTCTGATTTTTCTGTGTACATTTCTATCATTAGCGATAGAGTTCAGAAATTCCTTGTACTCACTTTTATTAACCGTACCTAGTGCTTTGCAGTACCAAGCGAGTGTATCGATATGCAGTTTATCTACAGGCTGTCGAACATCCTTCTCTACCGCCTGGTAAAACCACTCCTGAATTGCAACTTCAGCAGTTCCGTCACGGACAACTTCCTCAGCGGCAAATCTTTGCATAATCATATCGTTACTATTGAGCAAATTTAATAACCGTGTAGTATGCAAGCTATTAGTGGCTACATGGCCTTCCATATTCTGCATCAATGCATTGCGCTTTTGATAAAAACTAAACTTGGTCAGCACATGCTTCGCTCGATTTCTAATCGCACGATTACCACTTTCACGCATTATCTTATTGATAGTGGGGGAATATTTTGTATTCCCAGATGACGAAAGTGTACGTAACAAATTAACGATTTCACTAATCACTTGTTCATCACGTTGAGCAACTGTCATATTCGCCTGGTGTTTTTCCAGGAGAAGCTGTTCAGCCACATCAAATAAACGTTCATCACTTAATCCAGATCCTGTAATACGATTAGCAGCTTTGGTTAAAGCTAAGTTATCTTCACCTTTTAATTCAGCTATAAAGTTATCTACTTCCTGATTTAGCAAAGACTGAATGTCTTTGGCCAATCCGGTTAAAGGAGAAACTAAAAAAACAAATAAGATAAATAAATGGCTTAATTTCACAAAACACCTTCCATAGAGCTTTAAATTGTTGCCCTAGTAAACTAAGGCAACCTAAGAAAAATAGATCTGAGATTAATTAGAATTTAACCTACTTCAGCCAGATTCCCTTTACTTTCCAGCCACTGCTTGCGGTCTCCAGCACGCTTTTTAGCCAGGAGCATATCTAGTAGTTGATTACTGTCATCTCCTGAATCTATGTAAAGCTGTACGAGACGTCGGGTATTGGGGTCCATCGTAGTCTCACGCAATTGCATAGGATTCATTTCTCCCAATCCCTTAAATCGGGTTACCTGAATCTTGCCCTTTTTCTTTTCTGCACTGATACGATCGAGGATGCCCTGTTTCTCAGATTCATCCAACGCATAATAAACGTCTTTACCGATATCAATTCGGAACAGTGGGGGCATGGCCACATAGACATGGCCGTTAGTGACCAACGGTCGGAAATGACGTAAGAAAAGCGCGCATAACAACGTGGCAATGTGCAGACCGTCCGAGTCGGCATCGGCGAGGATACAGATCTTGTTGTAACGCAAACCTTCCAGGTTATCGCTGCCCGGGTCCACACCGAGGGCTACAGCGATATCATGCACCTCCTGGCTAGCGAGAATTTCCCCTGAGTCAACTTCCCAGGTATTCAGGATTTTACCGCGCAGAGGCATGATAGCTTGGAACTCCCGGTCTCGCGCCTGCTTGGCAGAGCCACCGGCTGAATCTCCCTCTACCAGGAAGAGTTCAGAGCGCGTGGTATCGCCACTGGAGCAGTCTGCCAGTTTGCCAGGTAAGGCCGGTCCCTGAGTAACTTTTTTACGTGCAACTTTTTTCGCGGAGCGCATGCGCTTCTGTGCATTGCCAATACACAGTTCCGCCAGTTTATCGCCCTCTTCCGTATGCTGGTTCAGCCACAAGCTGAATGCATCTTTGGCGACACCGGAAATAAATGCGGTCGCTTCACGAGAGGAAAGTCTTTCTTTTGTCTGGCCAGAGAATTGAGGGTCAGCCAGCTTGGCAGAGAGAACGTAAGAACACTGGCTCCAAATATCTTCTGGTCCCAATTTAATTCCGCGCGGTAGCAGATTGCGAATTTCACAGTATTCGCGCATTGCTTCCAGCAGGCCAGCCCGCAAACCGTTGACATGGGTACCGCCCTGAGCGGTGGGAATCAAGTTTACGTAGGACTCAGCGGTGACCTCTCCGCCCTCTGGCAACCATTGAACCGCCCAGTCTGCCGCCTCAGTAGTAGCTGCAAAACTGCCTACAAATGGCTCTGCTGGCAGTACTTCCCAACCCTGATTTGCAGCGGCCAAATAGTCCTTGAGGCCATCTTCGTAATACCACTCATCGGACTCGCCATCCTGCTCATTGATAAACGTAACCGTGAGACCCGGGCAGAGCACCGCCTTGGCACGCAGAAGGTGTCTTAGGCGCACCACTGAAAATTTGGCGGAATCAAAATATTGGGGATCTGGTAAGAAGCG